>CAZOQY010000034.1:0-14196 GCA_964581835.1 uncultured Streptomycetaceae bacterium
TTCGTCTTGCCGAGATGCAGCAGCGTCAGGGGCCCCACCACCACGGCCTTGACCGGGTGGCTCAGCGCCTGCGCCTCGCGCACCTCGTCGAAGAGCCAGGTCACGCCGCCGCCGGCGCGCGTGTCCGCGCGCCACTCCGGCACGAGGTAGTGATAGTTGGTATCGAACCACTTGGTCATTTCCATGGCCGGCTGGCCGGCGTCGCCGCGCGCCGCCGCGAAGTGCTGGCGCAGGGTGAGTGCCTTCGGGTCGTAGCCGAAGCGCGCGGGCAGGCAGCCCAGGTGGGCCAGGGTCTGCAGCACGTGGTCGTACCAGGCGAAATCGCCGACGGTGACGGTGTCGAGCCCGGCCGCGCGTTGCAGTGCCCAGTGGCGCCGGCGCAGCTCGCGCCCGGCATCCAGCAGGCCGGCTTCCGGCAGTTCCTGCTTCCAGTACGCCTCGAGGGCGGTTTTCAGCTCGCGCCCCGCGCCGATGCGGGGGAAGCCGGGGACGTGCGCGTTGGTCATGATGGTTTCCGTGGGCGTTTTCGAGGCCTCGCAGGTTACGCGCTGCCCGAATATGAATCCAATGATGAATATGGAGTAAACTATGAATACTATTCATACACAGGCCGTCCCGTGCTCGAACTTCGCCACCTGCGCACCCTCATCGCCCTCGCCGAGGCCGGCACCGTGTCGGCGGCGGCGAAGCGGGTGCATCTCACCCAGTCGGCGCTGTCGCACCAGTTGCGCGCGATCGAGGCGCACGCCGGCGCCCCGGTGGTGAAGCGCAAGGGGCAGACGGTGGAACTGACGGAAGCGGGGGCAGCGGCTGCTCGCGCTCGCCCGTGCCGTCGCCGGCGAGATCCAGGCGGCGGACCGCGACCTCGCGCGCCTCGCCGGCCGGCCGTCGGGCATGCTGCGCATCGTGCTGGAATGCCACACCTGCTTCGACTGGCTGATGCCGGTGATGGACGCCTTTCGCCGCAACTGGCCGGAGGTCGAGCTCGACCTCGTCTCCGGTTTCCATCCCGACCCGTTCGAGCTGCTGGTGGCGGACCGCGCCGACCTCGTGATCGGCTCCGAGCCGGCGCGCCGCCGCGGCCTCGCGCAGGCGCCGCTGTTCCGCTACGAGATCCTGGCGGTGCTGCCGACCGACCACCCGCTGGGAACGAAGCGCTGGCTCGAGCCACAGGACTTCAAGGGGCAGACACTGATCACCTACCCGGTGCCGGAGGAGCGCATCGACTTGATCCGCCGCGTGCTGAAGCCGGCAGGGATCAAGGTGGAGCGGCGCACCGCCGAGCTGACGGTGGCCATCCTGCAGCTGGTGGCGAGCCGGCGCGGGCTGGCCGCGCTGCCCAACTGGGGGTTGAAGAACTACACGGACTACGAGTACGTCCTCGCGCGTCGAATCGGCCGCGGCGGGCTGTGGAGCGATCTCTACGCGACGATGACGAAGGAGGCGGCGCGCCGGCCCTGGGCCGCCGATTTCATCGAGACCGCCCGCGCCCGCTGTTTCGAGACGCTGGACGGGATCGAGCCGCTGGAAGCGCCTGCGGCGAAGTGACGAGGGTCATCCCTCATCCCTCCGCCCTCATCCCTGCTGGGCGAAGCCGTAGAGCCGCGCCGGATTGTCGACGAGTATCCGTTTGCGCAGCGCGGCGTCCGGCGCCCACGCGGCGAGGAGGTCGAGCAGGTCGCCGTCGTTGGGCATGAAGCCGTCGAAGATCACGTGCGGCCAGTCGGTGCCCCACACGACGTGCGACGGGCCGGCTTCCACCAGCGCCTGCGCGAACGGCGTCACCCGCGGATAGGGCGGCCGCCCGTCCTCGAAGCGCATCGGCGCGGACAGCTTCACCCAGCAGCGTCCTTCGCGCAGCCAGGCGAGCAGGCGCTGGAAGCCGGGGTGGGAGAGGCCGGCGGCGGTCGGCATGTGTCCGAGGTGATCGATGACGATGTCCACCGGCAGCTTTTCGAGGCGCGGCTCCATCTCCACCAGGCGCTCGGCGTTGATATGGAGCTGAACGTGCCAGCCGAACGGGCGGATCTTCGCGGCCAGTTCCTCGATCCCGCGCAGGCCCGCGTCCGGATTGTTGTAGGGATTGAAGCGCACGCCGCGGAAACCGGCCTCGTTCAATGCCGCGATTTCGTTCTCGGTCATGGCGGGGTCCGCGACCGCGATGGCGCGCCAGCATCCGCCCGAAGCGCACAGCGCGTCGATCGTGACCTGGTGATCCTGGTAGACGGCCGAGTGCACGATCACCGCGCGCGACAGCCCGAGCGCCGCCAGCATGCGGCGGTAATCGTCGACGCTCACCGGCGGCGGGGTGTATGCGCGTTTTGCCTTGAGCGGGTAGCGCCCGCCCGGCTCGAACAGGTGCGCGTGCGTGTCGCAGGCGCCGGGCGGGATGGCGATCGCCGGTTTGCGCGGAGCGAGGTCGGGAACCGGGCAGGGCGTCTCGAACGAACTCATGCGGGAAGCGGTCACCGCCTGCCGGGCAGGTCGAGCAGGCCGCCCAGTTCCCGGGAGCCGCGCGCGAGCAGGGTCTTCGCGTGGATGGTGAACCAGCGCACGCCCTTTTCCGTGAGATCGCGGCCTTCTTCCCAGTGATGCAGGTTGAACCCGGCGACCGCGCCCTTCGATCCGCTCACGGCACGGATGATGCGGTCCACCGCCTGGCGCACGTCGGGATGCTGCCCGTTGCCGGGATGGCCGAGCGCGCGCGCGAGGTCGGCCAGGCCCACCACCACGGCATCGAGGCCCTCGACCGCCACGATGGCGGGCAGATGCTCGATGGCGGCAGGCGATTCGACCATGACGGCGACCAGCGTGTCGGCAAAACGCGCGCCGCGTGCCTCGCGCACCATGGCGACGGCTTCGCGCGCGGCGGCGACGTTGCTGATGCCCGGGAACTGGATGCCGCCGACGCCACAATCGAGGAAGCGCGTGACGAGCCCGCGCTCCATCGACCATGGCCGCAGCAGCGAGGTCATGCCGGCCGCGCGCGCGGCGCGCGCCAGGTCCTCCACGCGCTCGAAGTCCGCGGTGCCGTGCTCGCAGTCGATGAAGGCGACGTCGAAGCCCAGGCCGCCGGCATGCTCGACCAGCGCCGGCGACGGGAAGTTCGGGTTGAAAACCAGCACCGTCCCGCCGTCGCGCAGCTTTTCCTTTGCCCGGTTCACCGTTCGCCTCCGGCCCGCGCCGCGCTACTTCTTCGCGTCGCCGAGTTCGGTGAGCAGCGCCTCGAGGTGCTTGTACTCTTCCTGGAAGAACTTGAGCGTGTCCGCGCTGTTCAGGTACTCGTCTTCCCAGCGGAACTTCTTCAATGTTTCCTGCCACTCCGGCATCTTCACCATCGCCGCCAGCATCTGGTCCCAGTACGCCACCTGCGCCGGGGACAGGCCTTTCGGCCCGACGACGGAGCGCCAGTTCGAAGACACCGCGTCGATGCCCAGTTCCTTCCAGGTCGGGATTGCGGCGGCCTCGCCGCCGAGTCGCTTTGGCGCAGACACCGCCAGCATGCGCAGGTTGCCGGACTGGATGTGACGAAACGTCGAGCTGGGCGTGGCCATGGCGACGTCCACGTGTCCGCCGATCACGGCCGTGGTGGTCTCCGCGGCGCCCTTGAAGGAGACGAACCTGACCTTTTTCAGGTCCACGCCCGCCGATTTGAGCACCTTGCCCGCCGCGATGTGGTTGCCGCTTGCGCGGTTGGTGATCGCAAACGTAATCGAGCCGGGATCGGCGCGCAGCCGCGCGATCAGGTCCTTGCCGTCCTTGATCGGCGAGTCGGCCTTCACCGACATGCCGATGTACTCGCTCGTCAGCAGCGCGAGCGGCGTGATGTCGGTGTAGGTGAGCGGATGGCTGCCGATGATCCGGTTGGTGATGAGGTTGGTCAGCGCCATCGAGATGGCGTGGCCGTCGCCGCGCTGGTTGAGGTAGGTCATCGCGATGGCGTGCCCGCCGCCCGGCTTGTTGACGACGGTGGTGGGCACCCCGACATCGCGCTTCTCGAGCAGTAACGCGATCATCCGCGCGGTGCGGTCGAGCGGTCCTCCCGGCGGCGTGCCGACGATGACCTCAATCGGTTTGGACGGTTTCCAGTCCTGCGACCACGCCGGGACCGCGGCGCACGCCAGTACGGCCGCTGCCGCGAGCAAGTAACGGATTATTTTCATGTTGGGTCTCCTCGTGTCGTTGAAGTCGGCCGCGTTCAGGCGCGGCTCGTCATTTCCAGGATGTCGAACTGCGGTCCGCGGTCCACCACGTAGATGACGCCGCGGCCGTCCACGTCCACGTCGTTGGTCATCGGCCCGGCGCGCCCGCGCGCGGGCTCCGGGATGAAATGCGCGACCTCGACCGGTGCCGACGGATCGGCGATGTCGACGATGCGCAGCCCACCGGCGAACCAGGTGCAGTAGACCAGCGTGCCGCCCGTCATGCGTTCGAAGAACTGGTGCGCGCCGAAGCGGCCCGGCGTCGCGCGGCTCCACGGCGAGTCGAGTTCGCTTGCCTGGAATACCGACAGCGGCTTCAGGTTTCCCAGGTCCGTGGCATCGAATACCCACAGCGCGGCGTGCGGGCGGCCTTTTCGCCGTTCCATTTCCGCGGCGCCGTGCGCGTGGTCTTCCTCGTCGATCGCCACCGCGATGCGCTTGCCGTCGATCCGCGCCGGCATCTCGCGGAAGGTGTGGGTCGGTTCGGGGAAGGGCGGGTGGTAGTTGTATGCGCCCACCGTTTTCGGATTGCGGATGTCGGACACGTCGATCACGCGCACGCCCGCCATCCAGCAGCCGGCCCACAGCAGGTCGCCCACGCGCAGTGCGTGGTGCAGGCGGTGGCGGCGTCCCGGCCACGCCGGTTTCTCGCCGCCGGCGGTGTGCTGCCCCGGCATCCACCAGCGCGACACTTCCTCCGGCTTCGCCGGGTTGCGGATGTCGTAGATCACCAGCATCGCGCCGACGTAGCCGGGCATCTCGGTGGAGATGTAGGCGTAGTTCGCGTCCATGTCGTAGCGGTGCACGCCGCGGCCGCCGGTCTTATGGAAGGCGAGCAGCTTCGGCTTCGACTTGTCCCTGACGTCGTAGACGCGGAAGCCGCCCTGATCGTAGGGATTCTTCTCCGCCGCTTCCAGCAGCGGGACGTCCGCTTCCTGGACCGAGAGCTTGGCCGCGAGTTCGGCATGCGTGGGCGCGCGGCCGAGCGACAGCTCGAGCGCCGTGCGGGCGGAAGCGAGCTGCTCGGCCTTGCGCCCGAGGGCCGAGCCGTTCATTTCGCTGTTCACGATCATGATGTCGCCGACCACCCGTGCCTTGTGACTGTGCGAGTTGCGGTCATCGAGGAAAATCTGCGAGACGATGCGCGGCTTGCGCGGGTCGGAAATGTCGAGAATCGACGTCCCCAGCCTCTCCGTGTTGCTCAGGTGGCCGATATAGGCGTAGTTGCCCTCGACGTATACCTGGCCGGCGCCCGGCAGTTCCATATGCGCGAGGCGGGTGACGTTGCGGGAGAGGGCGGGCTGGGTCAGGTCGTTCACGGGCTGTCCTCCTTCGGCAGAGTCCGGAATATACAACAAGCGCATACGTCGGGCACCGGCCCGCCTGCGGCCGAAGTCCGGATTGTGATTTTGTTCTACACTGTCGCGTCGCCATCCTTGCGCGGCGATTCATGACGAGCGATCGTTTCTACGCAGAACTGCCGGTGATCACCGATTTCGGCGCCGTGACCCGCGCCGAGAGCTACGCGACCCTGCCCGACGACTGGCACGTGGCGCTGTGCGACGTGCGCAACTCGACCATCGCGGTGCAGTCGGGCAACTACAAGAACGTCAACACCATCGGCGCCGCCGCCATCACCGCGGTGCTGAACGCCGCGGGCGACCTCGACATCCCGTTCAGCTTCGAGGGCGACGGCTGCGTCCTGTGCGTGCCGCCGCGGCTGCTCGACGACACGCGCGCCGCGCTCGCGAAAACACAGCAGGTGGCGCGGGACTCGTTCGCGCTCGACCTGCGCATCGCCACGGTGCCGGTGCGACGCATCCGCGAGGCGGGCTACGCCATCCGCATCGCGCGCTACCGCGTGTCGGAGTACTACGTCCAGGCGGTGTTCGCCGGCGGCGGCATCGACTACGCCGACCGCCTGATCAAGGACCTCGCCATGGGACGGCCGTACCTGATCGAGCCGGGCAGCGCCGCGCCGCGCGGCAGCCACGACGGCCTGGAATGCCGCTGGCAGGACATCCCCAGCCGCCACGGCGAGACCGTCAGCCTGATGGTGCGCGCGCTCGACGCCGATCCGGCCCGCGCCGCCGCGATCTACGGCGAGGTGATCGCGAAGGTGCGCGAGGTTTACGGCGGCGACGCGGCCTGCCACCCGATCGCGGTGCCGGACCTCGCCATGACGCTCGATGCACGGCGGCTTTCCAACGAGGTGGGCGTGCGCGCCGCGGACCGCGGGCCGTTCGGCCGCTGGCTCGCGCTGATGCGCACGCGCGCGATCGTGCTGCTGGGCTGGTTCCTGATGCGGTTCGGCATCCGCACCGAGAAGACCGACTGGAGCCGCTACAAGGAGACGCTGGCGAGGAACACCGACGTGCGCAAGTTCGTGGACATCTTCCGCCAGATCCTCGCCGGCACCGAGGCGCAGCGCCTGGCGCTCGATGCGTGGCTCTCGGAACGCTACGCGCGCGGCGAGCTGATCTACGGCCTGCACGTCACCGACCGCGCGCACATGACCTGCCTGGTGTTCAACTATGCAGGCAAGCACCTGCACTTCATCGACGGCGCCGACGGCGGCCTGTTCCTGGCGGCGCGGGCGTTCAAGGAGCGCGCGGCGCGGCTCGCCGCTGGCAGGTAGTCGCTGATGGCTTCAAGCGGTCTCTAACACCCTGTTTTGCCACAGAGAACACAGAGGTCACAGAGAAGAACATCGGTCCGGGGGTGGATTTTTCCCTCTGTGTTCTCGGTGATCTCTGTGGCTGATTTGTGTTTTTGAAATGGTTTCTTGAAACGAGTGACGAGAAACGGGCAACGCGTCACCCCTTCCTGACAATCAGCGGGCGCCGGCCTTCTCCAGCAGCGCGACCATCTCCTTGTGGTTGCGCCCGCGCGCGAGGGCGAGCGGCGTTCGGCCGTTGCGGTCGGGCAGGCTGACGTTGGCGCCGGCTTCCACCAGCGCGCGCAGCGTATCCGTATGGCGCGGGCCGCCGTCGCCGAGCACGATGGATTCGATCAGCGCGGTCCAGCCCAGGTTGTTGACGTGATCGAGCGGCGCTCCGGCGCGGATCAGTATTCGCACGACTTCCCCGTGGCCGAGGTGCGCGGCAGCGATCAGCGCCGTGCCGTCGTAGCGGCTGGTGACGTTCTTCGCGCTGCATCCGAGTTCGAGCGCGAGCCTGAGCGTCGGCGGGTCGTTCGCCACGGCCGCGATCGTGACGATGTCGTAGCGGTCGCGCTCCAGCGCGTTGGGGTTAGCCCCGGCCGCCACCAGCGCGCGCATGGCCTCGTGGTGCCGGCCGTAGGCCGCGACGTGCAGCGGCGTGCGCTGGTACGCGTCGCGCGCGTCCGCTTTCGCGCCTTTTGCCGTCAAAGCGCGGATTCCCGCCGCATCGCCTCTTGCCGCCGCGGCGAGCAGCCCCGTATAACCCGCGATCTCGGCGGGCGACGGCGCCACCTGCGCGGATGCCGTCCCCGCAAGCCAGGTAAGGAAGACGACGATCCACAGGGAAGGGGTGTTGATCATCTTTCGCCTTTCGACTTTCGCCTTCCGCCTTGAGGTAGCTACGCGCCCTCCGCCGCCTGCGGGTTCCACTGTCCCTTGCGCATGCGGGTGATGGTGATGCTGGCGAACACGCCGTTCCGGGTGAAGGGGTCGCCGTCGGAAAAGGCCCTGGCCCTGGCGCGGCTGTCGACGTTGACGATGAACAGGCTGCCGATCGCCTGGGTGCCGTCGTCGTTCTGCGTGGCGCCGGCGAGCACCAGGATGTCCTTCTGGCTGCCCAGGTAATCGCGGTGCGGCTGCAGTACCTTGTCGCGGATCGCGGCGGTGTCCGGCTTGTCGACGCAGGAAATGGCCCACAGCATGATCGTTCTCCTGTCAGGTTTGAAAAAGTGGCGTCAGGTTACCAGATTCCGGCCGCGCGCCCGGCTGCCGGCCGGAAATGAAAAACCCCGCCGCGGCGGGGTTTTTCCGGGGCGGACAGTGATCAGCCCTCGCAGAACTTGGTGACGGGCACCGGGTCGGCGGCGTCCTTGCCTTCCCAGAACATCAGCTTGGCGTCGAGGCCCTTCGAGGCCAGGTAGTCCTTCACCGCCCGGGCACGCGCCTCGTCGAGATCGGTCTTGCCGTCTTTCACCTCGTAGGCGTCGCTGTAGCCGGTGATGATGATCGAGCCGACGTTGGTCGGGCGCGTGTCCTTGCCGGCGCCAGAACCGATGGTCTTCACCAGCTTGTCGAGCTCGGCCTTGCCGCCGTCCTTCAGCGTGGCGCTGCCGTAGTCGAAGGCGGAATCGCCCTGCGCCAGCGCTTTCAGCATCACGTTCTGCCGGCCGGGCTTTGCGCCCGGCTTGGGCGCCGGCTTCATCTTGATGCCGCCGACCTCGACCACGACGCGGCGGTTGGGTTGCATGCAGCTCAGGGTTTCCGGGCTGACAGCGCAGCCCGATACGACGACGGCAGCCGCGACCGCGGCTGCCAATGGCAGCGTCTTCATCTGGATCTCCTCGTATGGTTGTTGAAACTACGGCGCACTCTGCGTTGCGCCTGCAGGGATTCTAGGCCCGCGCGCAGGGCGCATCAAGGCGCCGGGCGGCGGTTCCGGATGCTGGACCTGCGCCAGCGTCCGATTCCCCCTTACAATCGCCCTTCCGCGGGCACTTCTACGACGGGGAAACACGAAAATGGCGGGCAAGGAACGGAAAATCGCCGTGCTGGGCTGCGGCGCGATCGGCAGCAGCGTGAGCGCCGACCTGACGAAGGCGGGCTACGACATCACGGTCATCGACCAGTGGCCGGCGCAGGTGGAGGTGGTGCGCGGCGCCGGCATCCACATCCGCATGAAGGACGGCGACGTGAAGGTGAGGCTCAACGCGCTGCACCTGTGCGAGCTCGCCTCGGCCAACCTCGAGTTCGACATCGTGCTGCTGGCGGTGAAGTCGTACGACCACCGCTGGCTGGCGGAATTCATCAAGCCGTACCTGAAGCCGGACGGCGTGCTGGTCGGCGTCATGAACGGCATGAACGACGACTCGGTCGCCTCGATCGTTGGCCGCGAGCGGGCGGTCGGCTGCGTGGTCGAGCTGTCGGCCGAGATCTTCACGCCCGGCGAGGTCAAGCGCAACACCACCCACCAGGGCACCTGGTTCTCGGTGGGCGAGCTCGACGGCTACTACACCCCGCGCGTAAAGGAAATCGCCGCCATCATGGGCCACGTCGGGCGCTGCGACGTCACCAACAACATCACCGGCGCGAAGTGGACCAAGCTGATCGTCAACGCGATGACAATGGGGCCGCACGGGCTGCTCGGCCTCACCAACGGCGAGGCGGCGCACCTGCCGGGCATGGCGGAGATCGCGGTGAAGATCGGCCGCGAGTCGCTCGCGGTCGGCACGGCGCTGGGCTACCGCATCGAGCCGATCTTCGGCCTGCGCGCGGACGAGTTCGCGGGCTCCAGCGACGAGAACCTGGTGACGGCGCGCGACACGCTGATGAAGCACGTCGGCGGCGACTCGCGCACCGCGCCGATCCACGACCACATCAAGGGCCGCAGGAGCGAGATGGATTTCATCACCGGCGTCGCCACCCGCAAGGGCAAGGAGCTCGGCATCCCGACGCCGTTCAACGACGCCGTGCTCGAGATCGACCGCCTGATCAACCGCAACGAATTGAAGATGGAGCGCGGGAATTTCGACCGGCTGAAGCAGAGGCTCGCCCCGTACCTGAAGTCATGAGCGCGCCCGTCATCCTCGTGACTTCTCCCGCCATCCCGGAAGAGGCGCTCGCCCTGTTGCGCGGGATCGGCGCCGAGCTCCATTTCATGCATCCGCCGATCGACGAGGCGATGGTGCTGGCGGAGTTTTCGCGCCGCCGCATCGACGCCGTGCTGATGCGCGGGCCGGCGCCGTTCACGCCCGCCGTGTTCGCGGCGGCGAAGGGGCTGAAGATCATCTCCAAGCACGGCGCGGGCCACGACTCGATCGACGTCGCCGCCGCAACGGCGCATGGCGTCGCGGTCATGGTGACCACCGGCGCCAACGCCGCCGCCGTGGCCGAGCACTCGCTCGCGCTGATGCTGGCGCTGTCGCGCGAACTCCCGCAGTTCGACGCCGGGCTGCGCAAGGGCGTATGGAAGAAGCCGCACACCCGTGTGCGCGACTTCGCCGGCCGCACCGTGGGCATCGTCGGCTACGGCCACATCGGCAAGCACACGGCACGCCTCGCCCAGGCCTGCGGCGCGAAGATCGTCGTCTACTCGCGCACCCGCGCGCCGCTGCCGGCGGGCATGGAATGGGAAGACAGCCTGGAGCGGCTGCTGCCCCGCGCGGACATCCTGAGCCTGCACCTGCCGTTGACCGACGGCACCCGGCGCATCATCGGCGAGAAGCAGATCGGACTGATGAAGCCGGGCGCGTTCATCGTCAACACCTCGCGCGGCAACCTGATAGACGAGCCCGCGATGATCGCCGCGTTGAAGAGCGGGAAACTCGGCGGCGCCGGCCTCGACGTCTTCGCGCAGGAACCGCCCGACGCCGCCAACCCGCTGTTCTCGATGCCCAACGTCATCGTCACCCCGCACATCGCTTCGGCCACCGACGCCGCCCTGCAGCAGGGCAGCATCCTCTTCACGCACAACGTCGTGAGCTATCTGCGCGGCGAGGTCTACGACCCGGCGAATTTTGTTAATCCTTCCGTGTTCCAGAAGTGACGACCGACGCGGGATGAGGGGAGAGGTTAATTCCTCATCCCTCATCTCTCCGCCCTCATCCCTCAACGTGCCAGGCTGACGTTCACCGGCGAGAAGTTGACCCGCTGCACTTCCGCGATCTGGTTGCCGGTCACGCGGCCCTCGACGATCTCGTAGCCCATCAGCGCGAACACGCGATTGCCGAGGAAGATCGGGCGGGCGTTGCCGTACCAGTCCACGCACGAGGCGCGGCAGCCGTCGTTGGCATTGGCTGCGCCCTGCGAGTCGAGCGCGCCCAGTTCGGTCAGACGCAGGCCCTGGTTGCGCAGGAACAGCACCGCCGCCGAGTTGTGCCGCAGTTGCCGCGACGCGGCCTGGCTGCCGCCGATCACCGGCAGGCCGACCACGCCGGCCTGGTCGTTGTCCGGCTTGTAGTAGAAGCCGTGGCTGCGCGTTTCGCCCTGCGCCGCGTCCTTGCGGGTGTAACGGTCCTGCGCCGAGGCGGTCGCCGCGAGACGCAGGCTGGTGAAATGCAGGTCGCGCCCGTCCGAGCCGACGATCACCGCGTTCGTGCCCAGCGCCTCGATGCGGTCCACTCCGTGCGCGAGCGGGATCGCCTGCGGTGGAGTGTTGTCCGCGTAGCGCACCGCGTAGACCTGCGAGTGCAGCGTGCGCTGCGCGCGGTTCCAGCCGGTGCCCGAGCCATAGAGCAGATACTGTCCGACGTAGCGGTTCTGGATGGCGTGGCCGTTGGGACGCGGCAGCGGCTTGTAGGCTTCTTCCGGCGCGCTATCGCGCCCGTCGGAGAAGAGATCGAGCGACACCCGCATCAGCGCGTAACCGCCCGCGTTGCGCTCCGCCGCCCACATGCCGTCGCCGCGGCCGTCGGCGCGCACCAGCACGTTGAGGTGGTTGTCCGCGCTCTCGAGGAAGGAGAACTGGTCGATCGGGCTGCCCGCGACCTTCAGTGCGGTCGGCGCCGCGCCGTCGAGCGGGATGCGGAACACCGCCGAGCCCGGCGCCGGGGCCGGGACCCGGGCGGGACGATTGCGGTAGCCCGCCGCCGTCCACACGTAGACGGAATCGCCGGAGACGTAGAACACGCGCCCCGGCGAGCCCATCACCGCGGTGCTCTCGCAGTCCATCTCGGCTTTCGCGAGATCGCATATCGTGACCGTGTGCAGCGCGACGCCCTGGTTCGGGTCGAGCGGCTCGTCGGTGCGGTAGATGCGGGTTGCCGGCGCGATCGGCTTGAAGTCGGCGGCGGTGGCGCCCGGCCGCCAGCGGCGCATCGCCGGGAACGAGCCCCACGGCTCGCCGCCCCAGGGGTTGAGGTGCATCGGCGTGTAGAACACCAGCTTGGTTCCGATCAGCCGGCTCGCATAGTTGCGCGAAGAGTAGTAGTCGTTCGAGCGCAGGTGCCAGGTCGCCTTGTAGGAGAGCCGGCCTGCGTTCGAGATCTCGAACAGGCCGACCTCGGTGCCGCCGCGCTCGTAGCTGTAGCCGATCACGGCGATGGTGTTGCCCGAGATCAGCATCTCGTCGTACCACGCGCCGCCCGGGCTGATGCCGCTGCCGAACGCGTCGGAGACGGACGCGGGGGTGAGTTCCTCGCCGATCTTCACCGTGAACAACCGGCCGCGCCGCAGGATGACGAGGTGGTCGCCGTGGCGCTTGACGATGCCGCCTTCGTCCACACCGGCGTGCTGCACGTTGGTGATCGAGTCCGCGGCGGCTTCCGCGGATTTCGCCGACGCGGGGGCGGCGGACATCGCGCCCATGCCGGGGCCGCTCGCCATTTCGGCGGCGACGCTGCGCCGCTGCGCGTCGCGGCGCCGGTTTTCCTCCGCCCAGCGCTTGAACAGGTCGGAGATTTCTTTCTCGCTGGCGAAAGCCGTCAGCGTTTTATTCGGCGCGGCGTGCGCGCCCGCGGTGACGAGTAGTGCGGCGGCAAAGGCGGATGCGATCGCGATCCGCAGCAAGGATGGGTCCGGCATGGTCAGTCTCCTGGTCGGTTGAATGTTGTTCGCCAGTCGGATCAAGGAGTTACGATCACCGCTCCCCGGCCCGCGCTGGGCTACGAGGCTATAAACGCCGGCGCGCGCGCGATGGGGTTAATCCGAGGCTTTGTTTAAGATGACTGCATGAGATCAGGCATGCGTCACCGCCAGTCCGGCAGCGCGTTCGGCGAGAACCTGATCGTTCTCGCGGTCATGGTGGCGTACGGCCTGATGCTTATGCTGGCGTTCAGCCAGTCGCTGGCCGCCGGCTTCGGCATGGTCGGCCTCACCATCGCCGCGGGCGCGCTGATCTTCACGTGGGGCATCCTGCGCGACCAGCGGCGGGAGCGCGCCCGCGTGGATGCGCGCCTGTCCGATCTCGAGCAGGCCGCCCTCGCGCGCGGCGCGGTGATCGAGGCGCTGTTCGTCGGCCAGGGGGAGAGCGGTGTGGCGGCTTTCGGTATCGCTGGCGCGACCCGCGCGATTTTTTTCGCGCGCGAGACCTACGAGAAAAATCGCACCCAGGCGGTCGATTTCGACCAGGTGGCCGCGGCGTTCGCGCGGCCGGACGGCGGGAATCGCTACCGGCTCGAGATCAGGATCCGGCCGGGCGACGACCGTTCATCGCGTGCGGCGCTGTTCCTGAGGGTGGAGAGCCGCGAGGAGGCGGAGCGCTGGGTGCAGGTGCTGGAGCCGCACCTCGGCGGGCGGGCGAAGTTCATCAGCACCGCTGACGAACCTCGCCCAACAGATGAAGGATGAAAGCGGAAGAATGAAACAAGACCCGTCAGCCGTATCCGGGCGCACGCTCGGACACTACGACCGTAACGCCGAGAGCTTCTGGCAGGGGACGCGCGATCACGACGTGCGCCAGAACATCGGGACGCTGCTCGCGCACATCCGGGGCGAGCCACCGTTCACGATTCTCGATTTCGGCTGCGGACCGGGGCGCGACCTGAAGGCATTCGTCGATCTCGGCCACGTCGCGATCGGCCTGGAGGGTTCGGCGCGTTTCGTGGAAATGGCGCGCGCCTGGAGCGGTTGCGAGGTATGGCAGCAGGATTTCCTGAAGCTCGATCTTCCCGTCGGGCGCTTCGACGGCGTGTTCGCCAATGCCGCGCTGTTCCACGTCCCCGGTCGGGAACTGCCGCGCGTGCTGCGCGAGCTGCGCGCCGCGTTGAAGCCGCGCGGCGTGCTGTTCAGCTCGAACCCGCGCGGTGACAACCGGGAAGGATGGAACCAGGAGCGCTACGGCGCCTACTGGGACCTCGAGACCTGGCGCCGCTACCTGGCGGACGCCGGCTTCGAGGA
>CAZOQY010000034.1:14296-15365 GCA_964581835.1 uncultured Streptomycetaceae bacterium
ATGTTGGGCGCGCCGCCGTAGAGCGCCCGCGCCGCGGAGGAGGGGGAGAGCAGCGACAGTGCCGCGTTGGCGTACTTCTCGAACGGCACCATGTCGCCGGCGGAGGCGCCGAGCGACACGCACAGCTTGACCACCCAGTTGTAGACCTCGCGCGACGCGTTGATGTCGCCGTGCACGGTGTCCTTGATCGGGCGCATGCCGTCGCGCGTCACGCAGCGGTAGTTGCCGGCCATCAGCATCGGCCATTTCGCGAGCGGCACCCAGATCGAATCGTGCACCTTCAGCTTCACCGGCAGCTCGATCTTCTTGCCGGTGCCGTCGTCGAAGCGCGCGGCATCCACTTCCTGCTCGAGCTTGCGCAGGATCACCGTGTGGGCGTCCGACTCGAACTTCGCCGCCTTGAAGTTGGTCGGCAGGCGCACCTGCAGCACGTTGACCTTCTCGTCTGGCGGGCGGAACGCCTGCGGGTCCGGGCTGCACAGCGTGATGAAGCGGGGATCGAAGCTGTCCCACACCGCGGCATCGGCGTAGGCCGCGCGGCAGGCGTCGACGTTCAGCCCCGGGATGCGCTTGAGATACGGCAGCGGCGGCATGTTCATGATGGACATGCACGGCACCTTCGATTTCGCCACCGCGTCGAGCAGTTCGCGCACGCCGGGCGAGCGGTACTGCGGCTCCATCATCGCCAGCGCGACGAGATCGTAATCGGCCGGGTTGACGCCCGCCGGGCCGCCGGCGGTGATCCTGCCGTGCAGCTTCTGCGAATCGATTTCGACGAGGCCCTCGCGGCCCTTCACCGGCATGCGCACGCGGATGCCCTCCCTGTTGATCAGCTCCGCTTCCGCCGGCAGGCAGATGAAGTGCATCGTGTGCCCGCCCGGCAGCAGCTTCGACGCCAGCAGCGAGCCGTACGACGCGCCCATGAAAAGTATCTTGTAAGGCATGCGGCCTCCTCTTATAGGTACTAACCGCGCGGAACCGGTTTTCCGGATGATGGAAGTCGTTCTCGCGATAGAGGTTGGACTCTATTCAATATGGCGGCCCCGCGCAATTGTGCGCAGCAACATGA
>CAZOQY010000034.1:15465-16995 GCA_964581835.1 uncultured Streptomycetaceae bacterium
GCCCAGGGAATCGCCACCGCGCCGACGACGCCGTGCAGTCCCATCGCCAGGCCGGCATAGGCGCCGGCTTCGGGGTTGACGCTGAACGCGCGCGAAGTGCCGATGCCGTGGGAGGCGACGCCCAACGCGTAGCCGCGTTGCCACCAGTCACGGATGCGCAGGGCGTCCAGCACGAAGCGACCGAGCGCGGCGCCGAGGATGCCGGTGGTGACGGCGAACACCGCCGTCAGCGTGGGCGAGGCGCCGATCTGCTCGGCGACGCCCATGCCAATCGGCGCCGTAATGGACTTGACCCACAGCGCGCCGACGATGGTCTCGTCCGCGCCGAACAGTCGCGCGATCAGCACCGCACTCACGACCGATGTCACGCCGCCGCCGATCAGGGCTGCCATCAGCGGCAGCCAGCGCCCGCGCAGCGAGGCCACGCCCTTGTAGATCGGCACCGCCAGCGACACCGTTGCCGTGCCGAGCAGGAAGTGCACGAACTGCGCGCCCTCGAAGTATTTTTCGTACGGCATGTCGATCGCGGTAATGGCCGCGGCGATCAGCGTCACCGCGATCAGCACCGGGTTGGCGAGCGGGTTCAGCTTCGAACGTTCGTAGACCGTCACGCCGATCTGGTACGCGGTCAGCGTCAGGATCAGCGCGAGCAGCGGGCTGCCCGACAGGTAGACCCAGATTTCGTGGATGTCGGGCAGGTCGGGGCGCATCGGGCTACTTCCGGGCCAGCCACCTGGCGAGCAGCGCCGACACCGCGATGGTGGCGACGACGCTGACGAGGAGCGCCGCCGAGATCGCCAGCGCCTGCCGCTGCAGGTGCGGCCAGTACATCACCACGCCCACCGCCGCCGGCACGAACAGCACGCCGAGGTAGCGCACGAAGGTGGAAGCCACCAGATCCACGTTCTCCGGCACCGTGCCGCGCCACGCGAGGAACGCGAGCAGCAGCACCAGACCAATCACCGGCCCCGGCACCTGCGGCAGCAGGAAACGCGCGATCACCTCCCCGAGGCCCTGGAACAGCAGGATGCGCACCAGCCCGTCGATCATCGGCCATATCATAGCGGTGTGAAGTGCAAGGCGTAAGGAGGAAGGGGTACACTCGTTGTTACTTCCTCCTTCCGCCTTCCTCCTTGAGATACATCGCCCACCTCGACATGGACGCGTTCTACGCGTCGGTGGAACTGCTGCGCTACCCGGAACTGCGCGGCCGGCCGGCGGTGGTCGGCGGGCGGCGGCGGGCGGCCGTGGAAAGCGGCGCTTTCCCCACGCTGCGCGAGTACGCCGGGCGCGGGGTGATCACCACGGCCACTTATGAAGCGCGCGCGCTCGGCGTTCATTCCGGCATGGGCCTCATGAAGGCGGCGAAGCTCGCACCCGACGCGCTGCTGCTGCCGGCGGATTTCGACGCGTATCGGCGCTACTCGAAGCTGTTCAAGGACGCCGTGCGCGCGCTCGCGCCGGAGATCGAGGACCGCGGCATCGACGAGATCTACATCGACGTGACGCGCCTTATCGAGGACGGCGCGG
>CAZOQY010000035.1:0-8881 GCA_964581835.1 uncultured Streptomycetaceae bacterium
CCCGCGCCTGGCCTCGCCCGGGCTGCCGCTGCCGCCCGCCGCGGCCAGTTCCGGCGCCGGCGCGGACCACGGCCGCGGCCAGGAGGATTTCGCCGGCCTGCGCCAGTACCACGTCGGCGATTCGCCGCGCCACATCGCGTGGAAAGCCGCCGCGCGCGACCACGGCCTGCTCACCAAGCAGTTCAGCGGACGCGCCGACTCCGAGCTGTGGCTCGACTGGGCGCTGCTGCCGTTGCAGATGGGCGTGGAAGACCGGATCTCCCACCTCGCGCGCTGGGTGCTCGACGCGCACGCCGCCGGCATCGCTTTCGGCCTCAGGCTGCCGGGCAAGACGGTGGAGCTGGCGGCGGGCGAAGCGCAGCGCGAGCGCTGCCTCGAGGAGCTGGCGCTCTACGACCCGACGACGGGCGGCGGAACATGACCGACCCGAGACAGCCGATCGCCTGGCGCCACGTGGTGTACCTGCTGGCGTCGCTCACGATGGTGGCCGCACCGCACGCCCTGTACGTGCCGTGGTGGACGATCGCGCTGGTGTCGGCCCTCATCGCCTGGCGCGCCTACCTGGGTTACGCGCGCCTCGAACTGCCGAACCGCTGGCTGCTGTTCCTCATCGCAACCGGCGCCACGCTCGGCGTCTTCATCACCTACCGGACCATATTCGGGCGCGACGCGGGGGTGACGCTGCTGGTAATCATGCTCGGGCTGAAATTCCTCGAGACGCGCACGCTGCGCGACGCGGTGCTGCTGATCTTCCTCGGCTATTTCCTGGTGATCACCAACTTCCTGCGCGACCAGACCATCCCCACCGCCGTCTACATGCTCGCCTGCACCCTGGTGATCACCGCAACCATGATCAGCCTGAACTACGCTCGCGCCGAGCCGCCGTTCCGCGCCCAGTTGCGCCGGGCGGGCGTGCTGCTCGCGCAATCCGTGCCGCTGATGCTGGTGCTGTTCCTGCTCTTTCCGCGCGTGCCGGGGCCGTTGTGGGGGCTGCCGCAGGACGCCTTCACCGGCGTCTCCGGCCTGTCCGACACCATGGCGCCCGGCAGCCTGTCCAAGCTCACGCTGTCCGACGAGGTCGCCTTCCGCGTCAAGTTCGAGTCGGAGATCCCGCGCCTGCGGCACCTCTACTGGCGCGGCCCGGTGATGTGGGACTTCGACGGCCGCAGCTGGACGATGCCGCGCTTCTTCTACAACGTGCCCAGGCCGGAGATCTCGGGCGAGACGGTCGAGTACGAGATCACGCTCGAGCCGCACAACAAGCGCTGGCTGTTCGGACTCGACGTGCCCGGGCAGTTGCCGCCGCAGTCCTACATGGGCGGGGACTTCCAGCTCTTCTCCAATACACCGGTCTCGCGCCGCATACGCTACAACATGACTTCCTACCTCAATGCATCCTACGGCACGGAAGAAAACCGCTACGCGATGCGCCGCGCCCTGCACCTGCCCGAGGGAACCAATCCGCAGGCCCTCGCGCTGTCGCGCTCGCTGCGCAAGAAGCACGCCGACGACCGCGCGCTGGTCGAGGAAGTACTCAGGATGTTCAGGGGCGAAAACTTCTTCTACACGCTCGAGCCGCCGCTGCTCGGCGAGCATCCGGTGGACGAATTCCTGTTTAAGACGCGCGCCGGCTTCTGCGAGCACTATGCCTCGGCCTTCGCCGTGCTGATGCGGGGCGCGGGCATACCCGCCCGCATCGTCACCGGCTACCAGGGCGGACAGGTCAACGATTTCGGCAACTACCTGATCGTGCGCCAGGCCGACGCGCACGCCTGGACCGAGATCTGGCTCGCCGACCGGGGCTGGGTGCGCGTCGACCCCACCTCGGCGGTGTCGCCGAACCGGGTGGAATCGGGCATTTCCGCCGCGGTGCCGCTCTCCGACACGCTGCCGATGATGGTCCGCGCCGATTTCGAGTGGCTGCGCCAGTTGCGGCTCTCCTGGGATTTCATGGCCACCACCTGGAACCAGTGGGTGCTGGGCTATACGCCGGAGCGGCAGATCTGGTTGCTGTCGCGCGTCGGCCTCGACAATGCCACCTGGCAGAAGCTGACCGCCATGCTGTTCGTCCTGTGCGGCGCGATCGTCGCCGCATTCGTCGTGCTGGCGCTGCGCCAGCTGAAGGGGCGGGTGAGCGATCCGGCGAAAGCGGCGTACCTCCGCTTCTGCGACAAGCTGCGGCGCAAGGGTCTGCCGCGCGGCCCCGCGGAAGGCCCGGCGGACTACGCGCTTCGCCTGGAAGCGGCCCGGCCCGACCTGACCCCTGCCGTGTCCACCATCACCCGGCTCTACATCGCCCTGCGCTACGCCGCGGGCTCCAGCCCGGAGTCCCTCGCCGAGCTGCGGCAGCGCGTGCGGCGGTTCAGCGCCTGATTCGCTAGAATGACCGCGAGGCCATCCATGGCATCGCAGTCCGCTTCCGACCTCGTCCCACCACGCATCCGCACCGGTTACCCGATGGCGGCCGGCGCCCTCGTGCTGGCCGTCTCCCTGCTCGCCATGGCGAGCTGGCTGCTGCGCGAGCCGCAACTGATGCCGGTTACCGGCTATCTCATGGTGTTCAACACCGCGCTGTGCCTTGCGCTCGCGGCATTCGCGCTCTTCTTCAACGCGTCGCGGTTGCGGGCCGGCATCCAGACCGCGATCGGCGCCGTCATCGTGCTGCTGGCCGGACTGGTGCTGTTCCAGCACGTCACCGACTATCGCCTCGGCATCGACTGGGCCGGATTGCACGAGTGGCTCGATGCTTCGAACCCGCAGCCCGGGCGCATGGCGCCCGCCACCAGTGTCGCGCTCGCGCTCATGGGCGCGTGCTTCGTCGCCATGCATCACGCCAAGGGGAAAATCGCGCCATACGTGGTGCGCGGTCTTGCGGCCGCGGTCATGCTCATCGGACTGCTATCGCTGATAGGCCTCCTGCTGCAGCTGAGCGTCATGTTCAACACCTACCTTTTCCGGGAGGTATCGCTGCCCACCGCCGTCTGCCTCGTCCTGATCGCGGGCGGGCAGTGGCTCTCCGCGCCCTGGCCGGCATCCGCGCGCGTTTCCGAGGACGACCGCATCGTGTACATCGGCGCCCTGGTCGTGGTCGCGTTCGGCGGCATCCTTGGCCTCGCCGGGCTGGCCGCGTTGAAGCAGAACACCGAGGATGCGATCGACAGCAGCCTGCTGCTCGCCGTACAGGGACGCGCGACTCTTTTTGTCACGGTAGTGGACGCCGAGATCGAGGAGGTCGAGTTCATCGCCACGCGGCCCAACCTCATCAATTTGTACGAAAAAGAGCGTCCGCTGAACCGGAGCGGGCGCGAGTTCCTGCGGCTCGCCGCCGAACGCGAGCAGGCCAAGGGGTTTCTCGGCATCGAGTTTCGCGACGCGGACGGCTCGGTGATGGCAAGCGCCGGCAGCCTCCTCGGCGACGCAACCGATCTGCTGTTCGCCCTGAAACGCCCGCACAAGGCCAGGATATTCTGGAATCAGGGCTTCGTGCTCCATGTCGAAGTCGGCATCAGGAACGCCTCGGGTCGTGTGATCGGGCATGTGGCGACGCAACAGCCGCTGGCTTCTCTTACCCAAAAACTGTTCGATGTCTCGACCCTGGGCAACACCGGCGAGCTTTCCGTCTGCTCGGCCGACAGCAGGCTGCTCTATTGCGCGCCCCAGCGACACCGAAGAGGCGCTTTCGAAGTGCCTCGCCAGCTGAGCAAAGGCATGATGCCCATGGAGCGGGCCATCGAGGGCAGGTCCGGAACCATGATGACGCTCGATTACCGGAATCGTCAGGTTTTCTCGGCGCATGCTCCGGCAGGCGACCTCGGTGTGGGCATGATGCTGAAACTGGATACGGTGGAACTGTTCGAACCCCTGTTCCGGCAACTCGCCTACCTCGTTCCCCTGATGCTGCTGTTGCTGGCGGCCGGGGTTCTCGTGCTGAAACTGGCGGTGCAGCCCCTGGCCTCCAGCCTGCGCACCAGCGAGCAGCGGCTGAACCTCGCGCTGCAGGCCTCGCGCCGCGCCCTGTGGGACTGGGACGTGAGGAGCGGCCGTATCTATCTGAGCGAGCAATGGCAGGCGCTGCTGGGGGGAGAGGCACGGCCGATGGAGACCACGATCGCCGCCCTGCGCGAGCGGGTCCACCCCGACGACGGACCGCGCCTCGACCAGCACCTGGGGGACGTCCTGTCGGGAAAGGCCGCGCTCTACGACATCGACCACCGGGTGCGCACGCTGGACGGCCGCTGGCTGTGGATACGCAGCCGGGGCGAGGTCATCGCCCGCGACGAGGCCGGGCACGCCCTGCGCATGACGGGCCTCAACTCCGACATAACCAACCGCGTGCAAATGCAGGAGAAGCTCGCCCACCAGGCGACCCACGACATGCTGACCGGCCTGCCCAATCGCAGCCTGTTCTACGACCGCCTCGCCCAGGCCATCGCCCGCAGCCGGCGCGGCGGCAACCTGATGGCCGTGATGTATCTCGACATCGACAAGTTCAATAGCATCAACGACACCCTCGGCCACGACGCGGGCGACGACCTGCTGGTGGCGTTTTCCCGCCGCCTGTCGACCTGCGTGCGCAACACCGACACGGTGGCGCGTCTCGGCGGCGACGAATACGCGGTGATACTCGAAACCCTGTCCACGCGCGAGGACGGCGAGCGCATCGCGGAAAAGATCGTAGCCGCCATGCGCTCCGAGTTCACGCTGGGCAGCCGGCAACTCGCGATCACCACCAGCGTGGGGCTCGCGCTCTACGACGGCCGTAACGAAATCGGACAGGACCAGCTGATCAAGCAGGCGGACGAGGCGCTCTACACCGCCAAGGGCGCCGGGCGCGACAACTTCAAGGTCTATGCCGCGAAAGCGTGACGCGCCATCATGCCGGCGGCAGCAGCTTCGCCGGATCCACCGGCTTGCCGTAGCGGCGGATTTCGAAGTGCAGCTTCACCTGGTCGGTGTCGGTCGAGCCCATCTCGGCGATGCGCTGGCCCTTGGTCACGTTCTGGCCTTCCTTCACCAGTAGCTCGTTGTTGTGCGCGTAGACGGAGAGGAACGTGTTGTTGTGCTTGATCACGATCAGCTTGCCGAAACCGCGTATGCCGGTTCCGCTGAAGATCACGCGGCCCGGCGCGCTCGCCGTGACCGGCTGCCCCAGCTTGCCGGCGATGGCGATGCCTTTCAGGTTGGCGCCGTCGTTGAAGGTGCTGACGATCCTGCCGCTTGCCGGCCAGCCCCAGGCGACGGTCTCGTCGCCTTCGCGCGGCTCGGGCCTGGGCGCCGCCTCGGGCTTCGCGCCGGCCAGCTGGGCATAAGCCTGGTCGGAGTACGGCGCGCGCACCGCTTTCGGCTGGGTCCTGACGCCGTCGGCCGCGGCCGCAGTTTCCCCGAGCGGACGTCCCTGCACGCCCGGCGCACTCTTCAACGGGGCCGCGGTCACCCCGGTCGCCGGGGCGCGCAAACGCAACTGCTGGCCGATGCGGATGACGCCGGGATCGGTGATGCCGTTCCACTGCGCCAGCTCGCGATACTCGAGACCGTGATCGAGCGCGATGCTGTAGAGCGTATCGCCCTTCCTGACGGTATGGAAATCGGGGCGCCCATCCGCCGGCCTGACGGCGGGCTTGGCGGCGACGGGCTTGGACGGCGCGGGCTGCGACCCCGGCCCGCGCTCGACGACGGGAGCGCCGCCGCGCGCTGCGCATCCGGCCACGATAGTTGCGGCCGCACCTCCCAATAGCAGGATCTTTGCCACAGAGAACACAGAGTTCACAGAGACTGAAAATCCAGAAAACTCGCGGAACGGCATCTTGTCTTCTCTGTGCTCTCTGTGATCTCTGTGGCTGCTCGGGTCCGGATTTTCAGCCGACGCCCGGCAGCAGGGGCACGAACACGACCGGGTCCATGCGACGTTCGACAAACCCCTTGTCGGCGCGTTCAATCACGTAGAGGTACTGCTCCTTGCCGGATTCCATCGGCAAAATCATTCTACCACCGGGACCGATCTGCTCGAGCAGCGCCTTCGGCGCGCGCACTGCTGCCGCGGTCATCACGATCGCGTCGAACGGTCCGACCTCGGGCATGCCGAGGTTGCCGTCGCCGTGGCGCAGGTGAACGTTGGAGATGCCGGCCTCGCGCAGGTGCCTGCGCGCCTTGCGGATCAGCGCGGCGATGCGCTCCATCGAGTACACCTGTTTCGCGAGCCTGGCGAGCACCGCCGTCTGGTAGCCGCAACCGGTGCCGATTTCCAGCACCTTCGCGAGCGCGCGGCCATTGCGCGCCAGTTCCGTCATGCGCGCCACGGTGTGGGGGCTGGAGATGGTCTGGCCGAACCCCAGCGGCAGCGAGTTGTCCTCGTAGGCGCGGCTCGCCAGCGCCTCGTCGACGAAGATGTGCCGCGGCAGCTCCGCCATGACGGACAGCACCGTCTCGTCGCGTATGCCGCGGCCGCGCAGGCGCTCGACCATGCGCAGCCGCGTGCGCTGCGAGGTCATGCCGATGCCGGGATTGCCGCCCGCAGTCATGCTTCGCCCATCAGGCTCACGACTCCACGCCGGCGAGCCAGGCCGCGGCCGACTCGAGTTGCGAGTAGCGCGTCAGGTCCATCTGCAGCGGCGTGATCGAAACGCGGTTCGCGGCGACCGCGTGGAAATCGGTGCCCTCTCCCGCATCCTGCGCGCCGCCGGCCGCGCCGACCCAGTAGACCGTATCGCCGCGGGGCGTCTTCGATTTCACCACCGGCTCGGCCTTGTGGCGCTTGCCCAGGCGCGTGATCTGGAAGCCGCGCAGCTTGTCGTATTCGACGTCGGGGACGTTGACGTTGAGCAGCACCGCCTGGTCGAATGGCTTGCGTTGAAACCGGCCGACCAGTTCCGCCGCGACCCGGCCGGCGGTGCGGAAATGCCCCCCGCCCTCGGACACCAGCGAAATCGCGATCGACGGGATGCCCAGCAGGAAACCCTCCGTCGCCGCGGCGACGGTGCCCGAGTAGATCGTGTCGTCGCCCATGTTGGCGCCGTGATTCACGCCGGAGATCACGATGTCCGGCAACTCCTTCAGCAAACCCGTCACCGCGAGATGCACGCAGTCCGTGGGCGTGCCGTTGACGTAGTAGACGCGCCCCTGCGTGCGGCGGACGGTCAGCGGGCGGTCGAGGGTGAGCGAGTTGCTGGAACCGCTGCGGTCGCGCTCCGGCGCCACCACCGTGACCTCGCCCAGCGGCGCGAGCATCTCCGCGAGCAGGGTGATGCCCGGCGCGAAATAGCCGTCGTCGTTGCTGAGGAGGATGCGCATGAGTGGGCAGGCGTCAGCGAAAATTATATTAGGAATTCGGCGCGCCATCGCGCCGAATTCCTACCACGTCCTCCCACCGGGGAGACTCCCTGTCCTCGATCGGCCGGTCCCACGGCTGGCAATTCGAGCGGTCGACGACCTGGACCGGCAGGATGATCTCCTTCGGCACCGCCGTGCCTCGCAGGTGGCGGATGGCGGCCTCCGTCGCAATGCCGGTGATCTTCATGGCATCGAAATCCACCGTCGCGAGCAGCCTGCCCGCCTTGATCGACGCGATCGCCTCGGGCAGGGCGTTCACGCCGATGACCGGCACGTTGCGCCGCGCGCCCTGGAGCGCCTGGAGGACACCGAGAGCCATGACGTCGTTGGCCGCCAATACGCCGTCGACGCGCGGCGCTTCGGCAAGAAACGCCTTCATGACGGCTTTCGCGACGGGCTCCTGGTAGTCGCCGGTCAGCGTGGCAACGAGGCGAATGCCCGGCCACTCCGCCGCGGCGTCGCGAAAGCCCCGCATGCGCTCCCGGCTCGTCACCGCCCCGGGCACGCCTTCCATCATCACGATGTCGCCCTTCCCGCCCAGGTGCCGGAACAGGTACGCCGCTATCTCGCGCCCCAGGCGATGATCGTCGGAACCGACGAAGCTCACGAAGCGCCCCGCGGCGAGGCGGTTCAGGAAGTTCACTGCCGGGATGCCGGCGTCGTTGATCCTGCGCACCGAGGCGTCGAGCGCGGTGAGGTGCACCGGGTTGAACAACACGGCGTCGGCTCGCGCGGCGATGGCCTGCCCGACCAGCGCGATCTGCTCCTCGATGTCGTCCGGCGTGTCCGGCACGAAATGCAGCACGCGCGCGCCGTTGCGCGCCGCGGCGCGATCGGCGCCGAGTCGCGCGGCGTGATAAGCGGGATTCGTGCGGTTCTTGGTGAAGACCGCGATCGTTTCACCTGCCATTCAGGCCTCCGGCGGGGAAAACGGCCGGACCCGTCACTGAGGAACCGTGGCCTTCATCGACGGCCGTTGCGAGACCTTTTCGTACCACTTCGCGAGCGCGGGGCGCGACGCGCGCCAGGCCTCGTCCGGGAAACGGAAGTCGAGATAACCGAGCACGCACGCCGCGGTGATCTCGCCGATGGCGAAGCACTCGCCCCAGGCGGCGCATTCGCGTTCGAGCGCGTCCAGCCCGCCCCGGACCTTGCCCATCTGTCCCGAGATCCATTCGGGCCACCGCAGCGATTCGGGCCGCACCGCGCCCTCGTAGCGCATCAGGACCGCCGCGTCGAGTATGCCGTCGCACAGCGATTGCAGCCGCAGCTCGCGCCACCGTTCCGCGCCCGTCTTCGGGAACAGGGACATGCCGCGGTGCAGGCTGTCCAGGTACTCGCAGATCACCGTCGAATCGTAGAGCGTGCCCTCTTCCGCCGTGGTCAGCGCCGGAATCTTGACCAGCGGATTCTCGCGGGCCAGGTCCGGATGCGCCTTGACCGGGCTCACCAGGATGCTGACTTCTTCCATCCGCTGGTCCACGCCCGTCTCGCGGGCGACAACGCGGACCTTGCGTGCAAACGGCGACGCCGGGTTGAACCACAGCTTCATGTC
>CAZOQY010000035.1:8981-16989 GCA_964581835.1 uncultured Streptomycetaceae bacterium
TGCCCCAGCGCGCGTAATCCGCCTTGATCCGGGCATGGAAAGCCGCGGGATCGCTCGCTTCCGCGTCGAGCCCGAGGTCCGCCAGCTGCGCCTGCACTTCCTTCATGGCGATGATCGCGACCGTTTCCCTGTGGATGCGATCGACGATCTCCCGGGCGGTTTTCGCGGGAAACGCCAGGCCGAGCCAGCCGCTGCCCTCGAAGCCCGGGTAGCCGGATTCGG
Source organism: uncultured Streptomycetaceae bacterium (assembly GCA_964581835.1). Lineage (GTDB taxonomy): Bacteria > Pseudomonadota > Gammaproteobacteria > Burkholderiales > SG8-41 > SG8-41. Next base: position 9,204 of record CAZOQY010000035.1, read on the forward strand.
CGATGGTGGGAACGCCGGGCAGCGCCGCCGACCGCTTCTGGCTGCCCACGGCGAGCGCGTGCAGCTTGCCGGCCCGCACGAGCGGGGTCTGCGTCGAGATCAGCGAGAAAATGCTCTCGACGTGGCCCGCCACGGCATCGACCACCGCCGGGCCGCCGCCCTTGTACGGCACGTGGGTCAGCTTCAGGCCCGCGGTGTGCCAGAACAGCTCCGCCGACAAATGCGCGATGCTGCCGGCGCCGGGCGTGGCGTAGTTGATCCTGCCGGGCTGGCTCTTCGCCAGCGCCACGAACTGTCTGAGATTCCTCGGCGGCAGCGAGGGGTGGACCGAGAGCAGGCTCGTCACCAGCGCCGTCAGCGTCACCGGCGCGAAATCGTTGATCGGGTCGAACGGCACCTTGCCCAGGAGCGCCGGGCTCATGCCGAACGAGGCGACCGACGCCAGCAGCAGGGTGTAGCCGTCCGGCGCGGCGCGCGCGACCAGTTCGGTCGCGATGTTGCCGCCCGCCCCCGCGCGATTTTCCACCACGACCTGCTGACCCAGCCGGGGCGACAGCCGCATCGCCACGGCGCGCGCGACCAGGTCGTTCGCGCCGCCCGGCGCGAAGCCGACGATCAGGCGGATGGGCTTGGCCGGGTAAGCGTCTGCCGCCCGTGCCGCAGGCAGAACAGCCAGCGCCAGCAGCACGCCGGAGAAGATCGCGGCTGGTGCGGCGCCTCGCAGAAAATGAATCGCCATGGATTTCTCCTCGTTTATTTTTCGTTCGCAGGCCCATTCTATAGGAATGCGTTTGAATTTTCCGGCGCAGCGGCTACCATTGCGGGCAGACCGCAGTACGGAATCCGGATCCCGGGGGAGAAAAGCATGTCCGAAATCACGCTGGAGCAGTCCGAGCGCATCATCGACGCGGTGCTGGCACGCGGCCGCGAATTGAAATGCCGGCCGCTCGCCGTGGCGATCACCGATCCCGGCGCCCACGTCAAGGCGTTCAAGAAGGAGGACGACTCCGCGATGCTGCGGTTCGAGATGGCGATGGGCAAAGCCTACGCCGCCCTGGCGCTGCGACGCTCCTCCAGCCTGGTGCGCGTGCGCAACGAGGAAAAGCCCGCTTTCATGGGCTACCTCATCAATGCCTCCGGCGGGAAAATCTTTCCGGAGGGCGGCGGCCGCCTGATACGGAACGAAAGCGGCGAAGTGATCGGCGCGGTGGGCGTTACCGGCGACACCGAAATGCAGGACGAGGAACTCGCCGCGCACGGCATCCGCGCCGCGGGGCTCAGGACCGACGAGGACTGCGCCCGGATGGGGCACAAGGTTCGCCTGAAGAACTGAGGAGCCGCTCTTCCGACTTTCGCCTTTCGACTTTCGCCTTGATAAAAAATGGCCCGCGGTAGCGGGCCATTTTTATCTGGTCGGGGCGGTGAGATTCGAACTCACGACCACCGGCACCCCATGCCGGTACGCTACCAGGCTGCGCTACGCCCCGAGGCGGCGAATTATATCAGTGAAGCGGGATCCGGCCGCTGAAGGATTTCGTCGCTTGCGACGAAATCCTAGCCGCGCAGGACTTCGATGACGCCCTGGATTTCCTTGCGCAGGACCGCGGCAAGGTTGGGACGGGACGACTGCCCCCGTCCCGGCTTGGCGGTGGGCTCGGAAACCAGTTCGTCCAGCCGGTTGCGCGCCCCGCTGATGGTGAAGCCCTGGTCGTAGAGCAGCTCACGGATGCGGCGGATGAGAAGCACTTCGTGGTGCTGGTAGTAGCGCCGGTTGCCGCGGCGCTTGACCGGCTTCAGCTGGGTGAATTCCTGCTCCCAGTAACGCAGCACGTGCGGCTTCACGCCGCACAGCTCGCTTACCTCACCGATCGTGAAGTAGCGCTTCGCCGGGATCGGCGGCAGCGGCGCCCTCGAACTATTAGGACTTGCTTCCATGATAGTTCTGCTCCACCATCGCCTTCAGTTTCTGCGACGCGTGGAACGTCACGACGCGGCGCGCCGTGATGGGGATTTCTTCGCCCGTCTTGGGATTGCGGCCGGGGCGCTGCGGCTTGTCGCGCAGCTGGAAATTGCCGAAACCGGAGAGCTTGACGCCCTGCCCGTTCTCGAGCGCGGTCCTCACTTCCTCGAAGAACGATTCGACCATGTCCTTCGCTTCGCGCTTGTTGAACCCGACCTTCTCGAACAGGAGATCGGCGAGTTCGGCCTTGGTTAACGTCATGTTGTCCCCTTTCAACGGAATTTCGCGTTGAATTGCTGCTGTAGTATCCGGCGTAGCTGCGAGATGGCGGATTCGACTTCCGCGTCGGTCAGAGTCTTGCGAGTATCCTGTAATAACACCCTGAAAGCAAGACTCTTTTTTCCTTTTTCTACACCCGTACCGCGGTAGATGTCAAACACCCCGATTTCAGTCACGGCGGCCGGCCGGCCCCGCTCCAGGGCCTCCCGTATCGCCTCGTAACTGACCCCCTCGTCGACCTCGGCCGCGATGTCGCGGCGCACCGGCGGGAATTTCGAAGTCTCGTTATACGCCGGCAGCCCCCGCTCCGCGATCGCGTCGAAATCGAGCTCGAACAGGACCGGGGGGAGCGGTAAATCATACTTCCGTTGCCAGCGCGGATGCAATTCCCCGATCCAGCCCACCGTCATATCCCCGACGAGGATGGAGGCCGACTTGCCCGGATGTAGCGCCGGGTGCTCAGCCGGACGGCATGCGACCGTGCGCGGCGCGAGCAAGGCCTCGACATCGCTCTTCACGTCGTAGAAGTCGGCCGGCCGGCCCTTCAGGCCCCACTGCTCGTGGCGGGCATCGCCGTAGGCGAGCCCCCCGACCCGCACCGGCTGGGGGTAGGTCTCCGATGCCCCCGTCATGAAGCAGCGGCCGACCTCGAACACCCTGACGCGGGGCTGCTTGCGGGCGAGGTTGTGGACCAGGCAATTGACGAGCCCGCCGGCCAGCGTCGAGCGCATCACGCTCATCTGGCTCGAAATCGGATTGGCGAGCGCCACCGGGGCCGGATTGCCCGCGAAATCGGCCTCCCAGGCCGCATCGACGAAGCTGTAGCTCACGATCTCCTGGTAGTCGCGCGCGACGAGTCGCTCGCGGATCGCGGCAGCATCGCGCCTGCCTTCCGCAACCGGCAGCATGCCGGACGAGGCAGCCGGCAGCGTGGCCGGGATCCGCTCGTAGCCGTGGATACGCGCCAGTTCCTCGACCAGGTCTTCCTCGATCGTGATGTCGAAGCGGTAACTCGGCGGCGTCACCCGAAACTCGCCCGCCGAAGCAGAGAATTCGAAGCGCAACCGGCGCAGGATGTCGCTCACCTGGGTGCCGTCCAACTTGATGCCGAGCAGGCGCTCGACGCGGGCAAGGCGCAGTCGCACCGGGTCGCGCGCCGGCAGCACCGCGCGCGCCTCGGTAACCGGCCCCGCCGCGCCGCCGCAGACTTCGAGGACCAGCTGGGTGGCGCGTTCCAGCGCCGGCAACGTCCCGTTGAAATCGACGCCGCGCTCGAAGCGATAGGAGGAATCGGATGAGAAATTGAACTGGCGCGCCCGCCCCGCGATGGCATCGGGGCTGAAGAACGCGCTCTCCAGAAAGACGTCGCGCGTGACGTCGCCGACCGAAGTGTCCATCCCGCCCATGATCCCGGCCAGCGCTACCGCCTTGGCATCGTCCGCGATCACCAGGAATGCGGGCGTCAATGCCTGCGTCGCGCCGTTCAACAGCGTCAGCTTCTCGCCTGCCTTGGCCTGCCGAACCCGGATGCCGCCCTCGAGCTTGTGCGCGTCGAAGGCATGCAGCGGCTGCCCCAGTTCGAGCATGACGTAATTGGTGATGTCCACCAGGGCGCTGATCGAGCGGATGCCGCTGCGCGCCAGCCGCTGCGTCATCCAGTCCGGCGTCGGGGCGAGCGCGTTGACGCCCTTCACCAGCCGCCCGCAGTAGCGCGGGCAGGCCTGCGCCGCTTCCAGCGTCACCGCCAGGCGGTCGGCGGCCGTGACACGCACGGTCCGCGACTCCGGCGGAGCGAGCGGCGTGCCGGTCACGGCCGACACCTCACGGGCGATGCCGAGCAGGCTCAGGCAATCGCCGCGGTTGGGAGTGGGCTTCAACGTCAGCAACCGGTCGTCGAGATCGAGGAGCTTGCGCACGTCCGTGCCGACGGCCGATTCCGCCGGCAGGATCAGCAAGCCGACCGATTCCGCGGCGAGGCCGAGATCCTTCTCGGAGCACAACATGCCGTGCGACTCCACGCCGCGCACCTTCGCGACCTTGATCGTCGCGGCGGGCAGCGTCGCCCCTGGTAGCGCCGCCGGCACCTTGATGCCCGCGGCCACGTTGGCCGCGCCGCAGACGATGGTGAGCGTCTTGCCGCCGGCGTTGACCTGGCACACGGTCAGGCGATCGGCGTCAGGATGGCGCTCGACCTTGAGCACTTCCCCCACCACGACGCCGTCGAATGGCGCCGCGACCGGCTCGATGTTCTCGACCTCGACGCCGCTCATGGTGACCGCCTCCGCCAGCTCGCGCGTGGCGAGCGGCGGGTTGACGAGGGTGCGCAGCCAGGATTCCGAGAATTTCATTTCGGCTAATTGAACTGCTTCAGGAAGCGCAGGTCGTTCTCGAAGAACAGCCGCAGGTCGTTCACGCCGTAGCGCAGCATGGTCAGCCGGTCGAGACCGAGGCCAAACGCGAAGCCCTGGTGCTTCTCGCTGTCCACGCTCACGTTTTTCAACACGCCCGGATGCACCATGCCGGCACCGCCCACTTCCAGCCAGCCGGCGCCGAAGCTCATGTCGATCTCTGCCGAGGGCTCGGTGAACGGAAAGAACGACGGGCGGAAGCGCACCTCGAGGTCGTCGCGCTCGAAAAAGCGCTTGAGGAACTCGATCAGGACGCCCTTCAGGTCGGCGAACGTGATGTGCTCGTCCACCCACAGCCCTTCGATCTGGTGAAACATCGGCGAGTGGGTCGCGTCCGAATCCACGCGGTAGACGCGCCCCGGGGCGATGATCTTCACCGGCGGCCGGTGCGCCTCCATGTAGCGGATCTGCATCGGCGAGGCGTGCGTGCGCAGCAGGTGCTTGCCGTCGGCCAGGTAGAAGGTGTCGTGCATCGAGCGCGCCGGGTGGTTCTCCGGCTGGTTCAACGCAGTGAAATTGTAGTAGTCGTTCTCGATCTCGGGCCCGTCGGCCACCTCGAAGCCCATCGAGCGGAACAGCGCCTCGATGCGCACGAGCGTGCGCGTCACCGGGTGCAAACCGCCCACGGCGAGGCCGCGTCCCGGCAGCGTGACGTCGAGCGTCTCGTCGGCGAGCCGCGCCTCGAGCTGGCGGGACTGGATGCGGCCGCGCTGCCCGTCGAGCGCAGCCTCGAGCTTTTCCTTGGCGGCGTTGACGAGGCTGCCGAACGCCGGGCGCTCGGCCGCCGGCAGTTTCGACAGCCCTTTCAGGAGCTGGGTCAGCGCACCGGCGCGGCCGAGGTAGCGCGCCTTGGCCTGCTCGAGCTGGTCGGCATCGTCGATGCCCGCGAACGCAGCGAGCGCTTCCTTCACGATGGCGTCAACGTCTTGCGTCATGGGCTCGGTTGCGGACTCGGTTGCCGACTCAGTTGCCGACTCAGTTGCCTAACTTGGCTCAAATAAAAAGGGAGGCCCCGATCATGCCAGGCCTCCCTTTCGTACACCGCCGTTGTTTCAGGCGCCGAGGCTGGCCTTGGCCTTCTCGACGAACTTGGAAAACGCCGGCTTGTCGAGGACGGCGATGTCCGCCAGCACCTTGCGGTCGACGGCGATCTCGGCTTTCTTCAGCCCGTTCATGAAGCGGCTGTAGCTCATGCCGTGCTCGCGGGCAGCGGCGTTGATGCGCGCGATCCACAGCGCTCGGAATTCGCCCTTGCGGTCGCGGCGATCGCGGTAGGCATACTGACCGGCGCGCATCACCGCTTCGTTGGCGATGCGGAATACGTTCTTGCGACGGCCGCGGAAACCCTTGGCCTTCTGCAGGACCTTCTTGTGCGCTGCGCGGGCGGTTACGCCACGTTTGACTCTTGGCATGGCGGCTCTCCCTAGTAAGGCAACATGACGGCGAGCGATCCCCGGTCCGCCTGGTGCACGTCCGCGCCGCCGCGCAGGTGGCGCTTGCGCTTGGTGTTCTTCTTGGTGAGGATGTGGCGCGCGAACGCCTTGCCGCGCTTGATGCTGCCGCCGGCGCGCTTCCTGAAGCGCTTGGCGGCGCCCCGCTTGGTCTTCAACTTCGGCATGACTGACTCCTGTTTTAGCTTAGCGCCGGGTGCCTGCCACGGCGGCAGGACTTCGGGAACCCGGACAACTACTTCTTCGCGGCGTCGGCCGCGGCTTCCGCCGCGGGCTCGGTCGCTGCTGCTTTCGCGGGAGCCGCTTTTTTCTTCGGCTCCCCCGTCTTCACGGCGGCCTTTGCAACAGGCTTGCCGGTCTTCCTGGGCGCCAGCACCATGATCAGCTGGCGGCCCTCCATCTTCGGGTACTGCTCCACGACGCTGAGCGACTCCAGATCACCCCTCACCCGCTCGATCAGGCGGTGCCCCAGCTCCTGGTGCGCCATTTCGCGACCGCGGTAACGGAGTGTGATCTTGGCCTTGTCGCCTTCTTCCAGGAACCGCGTCAGGTTGCGCAGCTTGATCTTGTAGTCGCCCTCGTCGGTACCGGGGCGAAACTTGATCTCCTTGACGACGATCTGCTTCTGCTTCAGCTTCGCCTCGTGCCGCTTCTTGGCCTCACGGTACTTGTATTTCCCGTAATCCATGATGCGGCACACCGGCGGTACCGCCGTTGGCGCGATCTCGACCAGGTCCAGCTCGGCTTCTTCCGCCATCTTGTTCGCCGATGCGATGGTCACCACGCCGACTTGCTCGCCGGCGGCCCCGATCAAACGGACTTCCGGCGCATTGATCTCGCCGTTGATCCGCGGTTCCTTTTCTTGTGCGATGTAGCGCCCCCTGCTTCCCGTTAATCTTTCGCCGCGCGTCCAAGTCGGGCTTCTTCAGCCCGGAGCTTCGAGACGAAATCGGCCAGACTCATCTGGCCGAGATCCTCGCCCTTGCGGGTGCGCACGGCAACCTGTTGCGCCACCTTTTCCTTGTCACCGATGATGACCTGGTAGGGCAGCTTTTGCAGACTATGTTCCCGAATTTTATAGGAAATTTTCTCATTCCTCAAGTCGGCCACGGCACGGAAACCGGCCTCCCGGAGCCCCGCCACGATGCCTTTCGAGTAGTCCGCCTGGTGCTCGGTGATGCTCGATACCGCCACCTGGACCGGGGCGAGCCACAACGGCATCGCCCCCGCATAGTGCTCGATCAGGATGCCGATGAAACGCTCGAAGGAGCCCAGCACCGCCCGGTGCAGCATCACGGGCACGTGGCGGGCGTTGTCCTCGCCAACGTACTCGGCCCCGAGCCGGCCGGGCATCGAGAAATCGAGCTGCATGGTGCCGCACTGCCAGACCCGGCCGATGCTGTCCTTCAGCGAAAACTCGATCTTGGGACCATAGAACGCGCCTTCCCCCGGCTGCAGGTCGTATTTCAGGCCCTTGCGCTCGAGCGCGGTCTTCAGTGCGGCCTCCGCCTTGTCCCACTGCTCGTCGGCACCGACGCGCTTCGCCGGACGCGTGGAGAGCTTGACCAGGACCTCGTCGAAGCCGAAATCGGAATACACGCGCTGCAGGAGGTCGATGAAGCGGATGACCTCCGGCTCGACCTGGACCTCGGTGCAGAAGATGTGCGCGTCGTCCTGGGTGAAGCCGC
>CAZOQY010000036.1:0-8839 GCA_964581835.1 uncultured Streptomycetaceae bacterium
TGTCGTTCAATCCCATCAGCGTGATGCCGCGGCCGCGGCCCATTTCCTTCAGCTCGGCGGCCTCGAACATCAGCATGCGGCCTTCCTCCGAGAACACCACCGCCATTTCCGGCTTCTCCGGCACCGGGGCGGGGCGGATCGGCTCCTCGCCCGCTTCCAGCGACAGGAAGGTCTTGCCCGCCTTGATGCGCGTCAGCAGATCCTCGGACTTGACGATGAAGCCGGTGCCGCCGGAGTTCGCCACCAGGTATTTCTTCCCCGGCTGCGCGTCCACCACGTGCGCGAGCTTCGCGCCGGGCGCGAGCTCGATGAACGAGGTGAGCGGCTGGCCGTCGCCCTTGCCGCTGGGCAGCTCGGCGCATTCCACGCTGAAGGCGCGGCCGGTGGAGTCGATGACCCCGACGTGGTGCACCGAGCGCGTCTCGAAGGTCGCGTACGGCCCGTCGCCGGTCTTGTAGTTGGTGCCGGCGAGGTCGAGCCCGTGGCCGGTGCGCGCGCGCACCCAGCCGTTGCGCGAAACGATGATCGTCAACGGCTCGTCGATCACCTGGCGCTCGAAGGTCGCGCGCTCGGCGGTCTCGATCTGCGTGCGGCGCGCGTCGCCGTAGGTCCTGGCGTCGTTGCGGATCTCGTCGGCGACGAGCTTCTTCATTTCCTCTTCCGAGCCGAGCAGGTCCTTCAGCCCCTTGCGCTCTTCCTTCAGCTCCTTCAGCTCGGTCTCGATCTTGATGCCTTCGAGGCGGGCGAGCTGACGCAGCCGGATCTCGAGGATGTCCTCGGCCTGCACCTCGGTCAGCTTGAACTGCTTCATCAGGTCGGCCTTCGGCTCGTCCGAGTTGCGGATGACCTTGATGACCTTGTCGATGTTGAGCAGGACGATGATGCGGCCTTCGAGGATGTGGATGCGCTTCTCCACCTGCCCCAGCCGGAACTTCGAGCGCCGCGTCACGGTGCTGATGCGGAACTGCACCCACTCGCCAACCAGCTCGGCGATGTTCTTGCGCGTCGGGCGGCCGTCGAGGCCCAGCGCCACCAGGTTGATCGGGAAGTTCTCTTCCATGCTGGTGTGCGTCAGCAGGAAGCGCATGAAATCGTCCGGGTCCTGGCGCGAGGAGCGCGGCTCCAGCACCAGCCGCAGCTTGTTGTCCTTGTCCGACTCGTCGTTGATCTTCTCGAGCTGGTTCAGCACCACCTGCTTCAGGTTGGCCTGCGCGGCGGTGATCTTGCCGCCTTTTTCCTTGGGCCGGGGGTTGGTGAGCGCCTCGATCTCGGCCATCACCTTCTTCACCGACGTCGTCGGCGGCAGCTCGTGGACCACGATCTGCCACTGGCCGCGCGCCATGGTCTCGACCTTCCAGCGCGCCCGCGCGCGCAAGCTGCCGCGCCCGGTCTTGTACGCCTCGAGAATCTCCGACTGCGGGCTGATGATCTGGCCGCCGCCGGAGAAGTCCGGGCCCTTGATGATGTGCATCAGCGACTTGGGCGTGGCGTTGGGGTGCTTGATCATGAACACCGCCGCTTCCGCCACTTCCTTCATGTTGTGCGGCGGCAGCTCGCACGCCATGCCGACGCCGACACCGGAGGCGCCGTTCAACAGCAGCATCGGCAGCCGCGCGGGCAGCAGCTTCGGCTCCTTCAGCCGCCCGTCGTAGTTGGGGATGAAGTCGACCGTGTCCTGGTCGATCTCGGAGAGCAGCAGGTCGGCCAGCGGAGTCAGGCGGGCTTCCGTGTAGCGGTAGGCGGCGGCGGGGTCGCCGTCCTGCGTGCCGAAGTTGCCCTGGCCGTCGATCAGGGGATAGCGCAGCGAGAAATCCTGCGCCATGCGCACCAGCGCCTCGTAGGTGGAGGCGTCGCCGTGCGGGTGGAACTTGCCGAGCACCTCGCCGACGATGCGCGCGGACTTGGAATGCTGGACCCCGGATTTCAGGCCCAGTTCGTTCATCGCGTAGAGGATGCGCCGCTGCACCGGCTTCTGGCCGTCCTCGACGTTGGGGATCGCCCGGCCCCGTACCACGCTCATGGCGTAAGTGAGGTAGCTCCGTTCGGCGAACGCCGCCATGTCGATGAAATCGTCGCCCGAGGCGGTCGGCGAACCGCCGCCCGCCTTACCGCCGCTGCCGCGGCCGGCATCGGCCACCGGCCCCGCTTTGTCTTTTTTCGACTTTCGACTTTCGACTTTCGACTTCTTCTTCATGCCTGGCTTTCCGGTTTCTGCGTTTGCCGCCGGCTCGAAAAGATCGAGGGTGGCGTCGTCCTTGCTGCCCTTGCGTGTCCTGGCGTCGGTCATTGTTTATCGCTCGCTTACTCGTTCGCTCGCTCGAACTGCGTCTCAGGTACTACGTCTCAGATAAAGCGTCTCAGGTGCTGCGTCTCGGGTAGAGCGTAGCTTTCGCCTCATCTGAGACGTTGTATCTGCGACGCCTCATCTGAGACGTCGTATCTGCAACGCTTCATCTGCAACGCCTTTCTCAAACATCCGCCTCGACCGTGCTGCCGTTCTCTTCCATCCATTCGCAGCGCTTCTCGGCCTCTTTCTTCGACATCAGCATGTTGAAGAGCGCAAAGGTCTTGTTCTTGTCCTCGATGCGCACCTTGAGCAGCCGCCGCGTGTCGGGGTTCAGCGCCGTCTCCCACAGTTGCCCGGGGTTCATCTCGCCCAGGCCCTTGAACCGCTGGATCGAGACGGATTCGCGTTTGATGCCGTCGTCGCGCGCGCGGTCGAGGATGGATTTCAGCTCGTCCTCGTCGAGCGCGTAGAGCTTCTTCGCCTGGCGCTTGCCGTGGCCCGGCACGTCCACCTTGTAGAGCGGCGGGCAGGCGATGTGGATGTGGCCCTTTTCGATCAGCTTCGGGAAGTGGCGATAGAAGAGGGTCAACAGCAGCACCGAGATGTGCGCGCCGTCCACGTCCGCATCGGTCATGCAGGCGATCTTGCCGTAGCGCAGGCCCGAGAGGTCGGGGCTGTCCTTCTCGTCGTGCGGGTCGACGCCGACCGCCACCGCGATGTCGTGGATCTCGGCGTTGGAGAACAGGAGCTCGCGCTTTACTTCCCACGAGTTCAGCGCCTTGCCGCGCATGCGGTAGATCGCCTGGTAGCGCTTGTCGCGCGCCTGCTTGGCCGAGCCGCCGGCCGAGTCGCCCTCGACCAGGTAGAGCTCGTTCTCGTTCATGTCGGTGGACTCGCAATCGGTCAGCTTCTCCGGCAGGATCACCACGCTCGAGGATTTCTTGCGCTCCACTTTCTGTACCGTGCGCGATCGCTCGATCGCCTGCTGGATTACCAGGCCGGCGATCTTCTTGCCGTGCTCGACGTTGCTGTTCATCCACAGCGCGAAGGGGTCGCGTACCATCTCCGCGACCAGCTTCACCGCGTCGCGGTTGGAGAGCTTCTCCTTGGTCTGGCCGTGGAACTGCGGCTCCAGCACTTTCGCCGAGAGGAAGTAGACCGTGCGCGACCAGGCGTCGTCGGCCAGCAGCTTGATGCCCTTCGGGATCAGGTTGTGGTACTCGACGAAGGCTTTCACCGCCTCGAAGATGCCCTCGCGCAGGCCCGCCTCGTGCGTGCCGCCGGCGGGGGTGGGGATGAGGTTGGCGTACGACTCGCCGTAGCCCTTGTCGTCGTCCACGAACGCAAACGCCCAGCCGGCGCCTTCGCCGGCGTGGAAGCCGTTGGCGTCGGCCTCGCTCACGTACTTCTCGCCGTCGAACACCGGCGCCACCGCGTTGCCCTTGCCGATCAGCTCGGTCAGGTAGCCCTTCATGCCCTCGGGGTAGTTCCAGGTCTGCTTCTTCGTCTCTTTCGCGGTCTCGATGTTCAACGTCACCTTCACGCCCGGCAGCAGCACCGCCTTGGAGCGGACGATGCGCTCCAGCTCGTCGAGCCCCACCTTGGGCGAGTCGAAGTATTTTTTGTTCGGCCAGATGCGCAGCGACGTGCCGGTATTTTTCTCCCCGACGCTGCCGGTTTTCTTCAGCTTCTTCGTGACCGCGCCGTTCTCGAACGCGATCTGGTGCACGCCGCCGTCGCGCCGGATCTCGACCTCGAGTTTCTCGGAGAGCGCGTTGGTGACCGAGATGCCGACGCCGTGCAGGCCCCCGGAGAACTTGTACGCGGCCTCGACGTCGGTGCGCGAGAACTTGGCGCCGGCGTGAAGCTCGGTCAGCACCAGCTCGACGGTGGGGATCTTCTCTTCGGGGTGGATGCCGATCGGGATGCCGCGGCCGTTGTCGGTGACGGTGACCGAGCCGTCCTGGTGGACGGTGACCTCGATCCTGTCGGCGTGGCCGCCGAGCGCTTCGTCGGCGGCGTTGTCGATCGCTTCCTGGACGATGTGGGTGGGGTCGGTGGTCCGGGTATACATCCCCGGCAGCCGCTGGACCGGCTCGATCCCCCTCAACTTCTTGACTGATGACTCGTCGTATTTCTTGGCCATGATCTCCGCGTCTTCCGGAACCGGGGGTATTCCCGTCCGGCGGTTATTTTATCCCTTTGTTAATCAAAGTACTAGCCCAGGCCTGCGGGATGAGGGCGGAGGGCGGAGGGATGAGGGGGCAAGAGAATCGCATTCGGCTTGAGCCTGTTCCCGCTCCCGCGTAACATGAAACGTAACATGTTACGGAGCAGGTCATGAGGGCCTTGAAGGCAAAGGAAAGAATGAAGGGATACCGCGCCCGCAAGCAGGCGAGCGGACTGCGCTTGATCCAGTTGTGGGTGCCGGACACGCGCTCGAAGCGCTTCGCGGCCGAGTGCAGGCGCCAAAGCAAGCTCGTGGCCGCAAGCCCGTCCGAGGCCGAGGACCTCGCGTTTATCGAGCGCATCAGCGATTGGGACGATGATGCGCCGAGGTGACATCGTCACGGCAGTTGCGCCGGGAGATTACGGCAAACCACGTCCCGCGCTCGTTATCCAGTCTGATCATTTTGACTCGTTGTCGAGCGTGGTGCTGTGCCTGATCACAAGCACGTTGCTCGAGGCCCCGGTGTTCCGGATTACCGTCGACCCTTCGCCCGGGAACGGGCTGCAGCGTGTGTCCCAGATCGAGGTGGACAAGATCATGACGGTCAAACGTGAGCGCGTCGGCCGTGTCATCGGCCGGCTCGACGATGCCACGATGCTCAAGGTCAATCGGTCGCTCGCGGTTTTCGTCGGCATCGCCTGACGCTGGGGCGCGTCAGGACGTCAGCGAGGCTTCCGGTTGGCGCGTGCGGTGATGCGGTCCAGCCCGTCCTGCATCGCGCTTTACTGCGCCGCGGTATCGAACAGACGGCTGATGCGCTGCTTCGGGTTGCAGTGCGCGTCGTGCAGGGCGGCGAGGTCTTCCTCCGACGCGATGCGGCGTGCCTCGTCCGAAACCGGCAGCACGCAGATGCAGTTGGCGCCGTGCTTGTGAAAGCAGGTGAACTGCGCTTCGGTGGCGAACGGGTCGGCCAGGTTCGCGGTCTGGCCGATGTAGATGATCTCGTGCGACGCCCGGTTGTAGGTGCCGCCTTCCTGCGCGCGCCGCGTCACCATGTACACAGCCGGCAGCGGCTTGAACTTCGTGTCGAGCGACCAGACCTGGAAGCGGTATTTCTCGCCCGACTTGCCGGAAAAGGTGACGTCGCTGTGCTTCATGCGGAAGCTACCTGCGCCGCATGTAAGACGGCCGCTGTGCCATCGGCGGCGGGGTGTTGACGTCCTTGTGGCGGAAGTTGATGCGGCCCTTGGTGAGGTCGTAGGGCGACATCTCGACCGTGACGCGGTCGCCGGTGAGCACGCGGATGCGCCGCTGGCGCATCTTGCCGTTGACGTGCGCGGTGATCGCCACGCCGTTTTCGAGCGTCACGCGGAACACCGCGTTGCGCAGCACCTCGTCGACGACGCCCTGCATCTCGATCGTTTCTTCCTTGGCCATGAAATCTTTCAGTAGTGGAGCGGTGGCGGGGCAGTGCTGGCGGGCGGCACTTCCGCCTTTCGCCTTCAGCGGGGCGGCGGGCGAGTATGGGGGCTGCAGGCACCGTTGGCAAGGAATATCGGGCTGTTATCGCTCGCAAACGTAAATAAAACGCCGCTGCGGACGCTTTCGGCGCATACTTCGGGCATCGAATGCGTTTCGGGTCTGTTTGCTGTCGTTTCCGGCTGGTTTTCCCGGTCCTTTCCCACACGTCACTTTGATGCCGCTCGTAAGTGCGCGCGGCCACACTACCAGGAAAGACACCATGGCTACCATCGGCACCGTAAAGTTTTTCAACGCCACCAAGGGATTCGGTTTCATCCAGCCCGAAAGCGGCGCCAAGGACGTATTCGTGCACATCTCCGCGGTCGAAGCCGCCGGCATGGGCACGCTGCAGGAAAACCAGAAGGTCTCGTTCGACACGCAGACCGGCAACAACGGCAAGATCTCCGCGGTCAATCTCAAGGCCGTCTGAGCGCCCGCTTCAGGACGCTCCGCAAAACCCCGCTTCGGCGGGGTTTTTTACGCCGGTCATTTGTCGTCGGTCGCACCGCTTGCGGTAGTATTCCGGCACTAATTTTCCACAGGGATTCGTGATGGCCGACAGCAAGCCCCGCAAGACCGTCTCGTGGTTCGAGGACAACCGCAAGCCGAGCGTCGGCGACGCGGTCGAAAAGGAAAAAGACATCACGCTGCACCGCCTGAGCTACAAGGGCCCGCAGGCGGACAACTGGGGCGCGCTGTCGGCCTCGCAAGCCTACTGCGTCGGCTCGACGCGCCAGGAAATTCCCGCGGAGTACCAGGTCGACGCGGCGTTCATCGCGCGCTGCCCCGACCTGCTCGCCGTGTCCACCGCCGGCGCGGGCTACGACACCGTGAAAGTCCCGGACTGCACCGCGGCGGGCGTGCTCGTCGTGAACCAGACCGGCGGCAACGCCGACGCCGTGGCCGAGCACGCGGTGGCGATGATGCTCTCGCTCACCAAGAACATCCCGCAGACGGACAAGTCGGCGCGCGGCGGCGGCAGGACGCCGCGCGAGAAATTCAAGGGCTGGAACGCGAAAGGGCGTACGGTCGGCGTGGTCGGCTGTGGCAACGTCGGCAGCCGCGTCGCCCGGATCTGCGGCCTGGGGCTGCAGATGAAGGTGCTGGCGTACGATCCTTATCTCACCGCGGAGCAGGTGAAGGAGCGCGGCGCGACCCGGGTGGACCTGGCGACGCTGCTGGCCGAATCGCGCTTCGTCACGGTCCACTGCCCGTACAACGACGAGACCCGCGACCTGATCGGCGCGAAAGAGCTGGCCGCCATGCAGCCCGGCTCGATCATCATCAACACCGCGCGCGGCGGCATCGTCAACGAGGGCGCGCTCGCGGCCGCGATGAAATCGGGGCATATCGGCGGCGCCGGCCTGGACGTGTGGATCGACGAGCCACCCCCGGCCTCGCACCCGCTGCTCGCGTTCGACAACCTGATCGCCACCTACCACACCGCGGGCATCACCCAGGACTCGCGCAACAACATGGCGGAGTGGGCCGCGCAGCAGGTCGCCGGCATTCTCCGCGGCGAGCGCCCGCCGCGGCTCATCAATCCCGAGGCCTGGGACAGGTTCGCGCTGCGCTACGAGAAGATTTTCGGCCACCGGCCGAAATGAGAGACGCGTTGCGTAAGAGCGTCTCAGGTAAGGCGTCTCAGATAAAGCGTCTCAGATGAGGCGTCTCAGGTGTTGCGCAAGGTGCGCCTTATCTGCGACGTCGTACCTGCGACGCTTCACCTGCGACGTAGTATCTGCGACGCCTCACTTTCAGTTCCCATGCCTCTCCTGACTCTCGCTGACGCTCAGCTCGCTTTCGGCGAACTGCCGCTCCTCGACCGTGCTGCGTTCGCGATGGAGGCGGGCGAGCGCATCGGGCTGATCGGCCGCAACGGCACCGGCAAGTCCTCGCTCCTCGGCATCATCGCCGGCACGGCGACGCTCGATGACGGCGAACTGAAAAAGCGCGACGGCCTTGCCGTGGCGCTGGTGGAGCAGGAGCCGAAGCTGCTGCACGCGCCGACGCTGCACGCGAGCCTGCTCCTGCGAGCCATGCCTGCGATCCATGCTCATTTTCAGGATGATCGCGAACGATGGCGTTTCGAGGCGCGCCTCTCCGAGTACCTGCACCGTTTCGAGGTGGACGAGAACCTCGATCCCGCCGCCGCCTCGGGCGGGGAGGTGAAGCGCGCGGCGCTCGCCCTCGCGTTCGCGCTCCAGCCCGAGCTCCTGCTGCTCGACGAGCCGACCAACCATCTGGATATCGACGGCATCGCCCGGCTCGAGGCCTTGCTCATGAAGCAAGCCTCGGCGATCGTCATCACCCACGATCGCGCCTTCCTCGACCGCTTCGCCACGCGCATCGTCGAGCTCGACCGCGGGTTGCTGCGCGGCTATCCCGGCAATTACACCGATTTCGAGCGCCGCAAGGAAGTCGAGCTCGCTGCCGAGTCGGTGGCGCGGCGCAAGTTCGACAAGTTCTGGCGCGAAGAGGAAGCGTGGATCCGCCGCGGCATCGAGGCGCGGCGCACCCGGAACGAGGGCCGCGTCACGCGCCTCATGCATCTGCGTGAAGAAAGGGCCGCGCGGCGCGAGCGCATGGGGCAGGTGAAGCTCGCCATCGGCTCGGGGCAGCGCTCGGGCAAGCTGGTGGCGGAACTGGTCGGCGTCTCGAAAAGTTACGGCGACAAATCCTCAGTTAAACCTGTGGTGAAGAACCTCGACCTCATCATCAGCCGCGGCGACCGCCTGGGCCTGATCGGGCCGAACGGCGCGGGCAAGACCACGCTGATCCGCCTGATCCTCGGCACGCTCGCGCCCGACGCGGGCACGGTGCGCCTGGGCAGCAACGTGCAGCCCGCCTATTTCGACCAG
>CAZOQY010000036.1:8939-16982 GCA_964581835.1 uncultured Streptomycetaceae bacterium
GAGACCATCAGCCCGGGCTCGGAGTGGGTCGAGGTGGGCGGCGTGAAGAAGCACGTCATGAGCTACCTCGGCGACTTCCTGTTCCCGCCGCGGCGCGCGACCTCGCCGGTGCGCCGGCTCTCCGGCGGCGAGCGCAACCGCCTGCTGCTCGCGCGCCTGTTCGCGAAGCCCGCCAACGTGCTGGTGCTGGACGAGCCGACCAACGACCTCGACATCGAATCCCTCGAGCTGCTGGAACAGGCGCTGCAGGACTACGACGGCACGCTGCTCCTCGTCTCCCACGACCGCGCGTTTCTCGACAACGTCGTCACCCAGACCCTCGCCGCCGAGGGGGAAGGGCGCTGGCGCGAATACGTCGGCGGCTACTCGGACTGGCTGCGCCAGTCCGGAGGCAAGGAGGAAGGCGGAAGGAGGAAGGAGGAAGGTTCCGCGGGCATGCCCGCAGGAGACTCGTCACCCGTCACCCGTCACTCGTCACCGGGTGCGAGCGCGCGAGTGAAAATGAGTTACAAAGAGACGCGCGAACTGCAGGCGCTGCCCGGCGAGATTTCCGCGCTCGAAACCGAGCAGGCCGCGCTCGCCGCCCGCATGTCCGCGCCGGATTACTTTAAACAGCCGGCGGATACCCTCCGCTCCGACCAGGCCCGGGCGGCCGAAATAGAGGCGCTTCTGATGGCTAAGTTGGAGAGATGGGAAACTTTGGAATCGAAGGCGAAAGCCGGCGCCTCTTGAGAGACGTTTCAGATGAGGCGTCTCGGATGAGTCGTCTCAGGTAAAGCGTTTTAGTTACTTCGCCCCATCTGCGACGCGGTATCTGAGACGTCGTATCTGCGACGCCTTTCTGCCTTCCGCCTTGCTACCCGGCGGTGACGCCACACAGCGCAGCCATGCGCGCCAGCAGCCTTTGCGCCTGGAGACCCGCTTGCGCGTCGGGCAGGTTCGGGCTGCGCACGTAGTGCGAGCGCATTGCTTCCAGCTCCGCGAACACGTCGTACACCGGCTTGACCGCCGCCGGCAGCGTCGCGGGCGGCACCTCGAACTTGGAGGGCGTGTTGAAGTGGGTCGCGGCGTTGGTCACGCCGTGCGCGTGCAGCGCGCCGTTGCCGAGGTGATAGCCGGCGATCATCGTTCCATCGATGACGGCGAGCGTGTCGGCAGCCGGGTCGAGCTTGGCCAGTGCCGCGAGAACCTGGCGCGCCTTGTCGAGATGCTGATCCGCGTTCATGCCATGGGTTCCTTCATCCGTTCGAGGATCGCGGTGGAGCGCACAATTACGTCCGCGTGGGCGCGGTGACACCGTTGCACGAGCTCCGGCGTGAGCTTGGAAGGGCCGCGCACGTACTGCGGCCGCAGGTTCTCGATGAAGCTCAGCGGTTCGAACATCGCCTTCACTTCCGCCGGCGGCTCGACGGGAAGCGGCGGCTTGTAGGTGTGGTTCAGGTCTCCGATTCGCCCCGCCGACGCCTGCACGTCGGTGATTCCCAACGCGTGCAGCGCGGCGTTGACCCGGCTCGTCGCGGCCCGCATCAGGTAGACGACGTACAGCTCGGTGTCCGCGACCGGGTCGAGCTTGCGGGCGCTGGCCTCGAAACTCTCCGCCCGTCTCAGGTGATCCTGGATCTGCATGGCGACCACTCCTTTCTAGTTGTTGGCGAGGTCGAGTTCGGTCAGCGTGCGCTTCAGTTCCCTGTACGTGCTGTCCAGGTATTTGGCGGACGGTCCGCTCACCAGCGCCGCGTTATCCCAGTAATTCTGTTCCAGGTCTTTCTTCCATTCCTCCAGCTCGAACATGCGGCGGAACACCTGGTCCCAGTACGCGATCTGCGCGGGTGTCATGCCTTTCGGCCCGACAATGCCGCGCCAGTTGTCGACGATCGCGTCGAGCCCGAGCTCTTTCCACGTCGGCACCGCGGCCAGGGCGCCGCCGCGGCGCGTGGGCGCCGTCACGCCCAGCGCCCGGATCTGTCCCGCCTCTACGCGCTTGCCGGCGATGCTGACCGGGCCTACCACCAGGTCGATGTGCCCGCCCAGCAGCGCGGTGATCGAAGCGCTGGAAGAGTTGAACACCACGGTCTTGACCTTGCGCGGATCGACGCCGGCTTCGCGCGCGACCGCTGCGAACGCGATGTGATTGATGTTGCCGAGGGCGCTCGAGATGCCCAGCACCACGGAGGAGGGGTCGGCTTTCAGTCGCGCGACCAGGTCCTTGCCGTCCCGGATCGGCGAGTCCGCCTTGACGTTGAACGCGATGTACTCGTTGATCAGTATGGCGAGCGGCGTCACGTCCGCGGGATTGGGCGAGTTCTTCTTGGTGATGTGGTTGGTGAGCAGGGTGTTGGAACTCACGCCGATGACGTTCGTCTTGCCCGCACTCTGCTGCATGTAGGTGATGGCGATGGCGCCCCCCGCGCCCGGCTTGTTGACGACGTTGATCGGGACGGGCACGAACCTGTTTTCCTGCAGGAGCTTCTGTATGGTGCGCGCCGTGTTGTCGTTGCCGCCCCCGGCGCCGGCGCCGACCACCATCTCGACGGTGCGGTCCGGCTTCCATTCCTGGGCGTGGGCGATGCCACCCGGCTGGGCGAGCGCTGCGGCCAGTGCGGCGGCGCCTGCGATCCACTTGCGATCGGCGAGGTTCATGGGCTCCTCCTTGCTTGTACTCGCTGCGGCTACCGGTACGGAACGAACTCGATGGGTACCTCGATCATGGTCGCGGAATCGGCCGCGATCGCCTGCTGCAGCGCCTTCTTCAACTCCGCCGTGCCCTTGGCGCGGGCGGTGCGGAACCCGAACGCCTCGCCCAATTTCACGAAGTCGGGGTTGGTGAGTTCGGTGCCGATGGTGCGGCCGAAGCGGCGGCGCTGGGTGTTGTTGAGGATCTTGTAGCCGCCGTTGTTGAAGATGACGATGGGGATGTTCAGCCGGTAATGCGCGATCGTCGCGAGTTCACCCACGCCGAACAGGAAGCCGCCGTCGCCGCAGAAGGCGACCACGGGGCGGTTCGGGCAGGCGATCTTCGCGCCGATGGCCGCGTGGAACGAATATCCCATCGAGCCGAAGGTGTTGGCGAAGAGGAAACTCGCCGGCTGGTACATGTCCAGCGTGTAGCGCGTCCAGTGGCCGACGATCGACTGCGCGGCGACGATCGTGTCGCGCGGCAGCGCCTCGCGGATGGCGTCGATCATCTCCATCTCGGCGGGCACCCGCTCGCGCAGTTCCTTGCGCGCGGCGGTCTTGACCGCGCCGATCTCAGCCGCGCGCGATGCCCGCGCCGGCAGCTTTTTCGCGCGCAGCGCCGCGATCAGCTTCACCAGCACGTCCTTCGCGTCGCCGAGCACAGTCAGCTCGGCGGGATAGTTCAGGTTGAACTCGGCCGCGTCGATGTCGGCGTGGATCAGCTTCTTCGGGATGCGCATGGTCCAGCCCTTGGCCGAGCGGCCGGTGACGTCCGACTCCGCGTCCTTGCGGCGCGAGCGCGTCGTCCGCTCCGTCAGGCGCGTGCCCAGGGCGAGCATGACGTCGGCGGTATCCATCACCTGGGACTCCACCACGTACGCCATGGTGAGGAGGTTGCCCAGCGCGAGCGGGTGATCCTCCGGGACGATGCCGCGCGAACCGCTGGTGGACAGGATCGGCGCCTGCAGCAGCTCGGCGAGTTCCTGCAGTTCCTTGCCGGCGCGCGCTTGCACGACGCCGCCGCCGGCCCACAACAGCGGCTTGGCGGCGCCGGCCAGCATGTCGGCCGCGCGCGCGATCGCCGCGTCGTCCACGGTCACTTTGTCGAGCGGCAGCGGGGCGCCGATCTCGACGTCGGCCTGGTTGCGCAGCAGGTCGGCGGGAATCTCCAGCGCGACCGGGCGGCGCCGGCCCGAGTTCATCTGCCGGAACGCTTCCTGCACGGCGCCAGGGATCTCGGCCGTGCTCGTAACGCGGTGCGCCCACTTGGTCACCGGCTTGAACATGTCGAGCTGCCCGGGATTCTCGTGATAGACGCCCTTGGCCTTGTCGAGGTAGGGGGTCGGCACCTGCGTGATGATGTTGAGCACCGGCCACGACTCGGCGTAGGCCTCGCCCATGGCGGAGAGGCTCGCCGCGGCGCCGGCGCCCACGGTGATCATGGCGACGCCCGGTTTGCCGGAGACGCGGGTGTAGGCGTCGGCCATGTGCACCGCGCCGTCCTCGCCGCGCGGCGCGATCAGGCGGATGTCGCTGCGGTCGCACAGGGCGTCGTAGGGTTCCAGCAGCGTGCTGCCGAGCACGCCGAACACCGTCTCGACGTTGTGGGCGTAAAGCGATTCGACGAGGGCTTTGCCCCCGGACATGCGGGTCATCGTTCTCTCTCCTCCGTGTTGGGCGCGGCCGCCTGGAGCGCTCTTGGCCGGGCGCTCCGTTTTTGCGTATTCTGGGTTATGGTAGTCATTCGACGGCCTTGCGGCATGACCATTTTTCAGGCCCGGGATGAAATTCCCTCAGGAGGCAGGACATGACGCGTGACGTGCCGCCGCTCAATGTGCTGGCGGCGTTCGAGGCCGCGGCGCGGCTTCACAGCTTCACGCGCGCGGCCGAGGAACTGCACGTCACCGACAGCGCGATCAGCCATCGCATCCGGCTGCTCGAGGAGCACATCGGCGCGAAGCTCTTTCTGCGGACGCACGGCGGCCTCGTGCTGACGGGCAAGGGCACCGGCTACCTCGCGGCGGTGCAGACCGCGCTCGCGACGCTGAAGAGTGCGGCGACCGATCTTGCCGGTGACGGCCGCCAGGTGGTGCGCATCAGCATCGGCCCGGCGCTCGCGCGCAACTGGCTGGTGACGCGACTGGGCGAGTTTTACCGCCTTCACTCGGGTATCGACCTGGAAATCAGCGCGACCAAGCTCTCCGGCAACAAGATGACGGTGCTGAAGTCCGGCGAGGCGGACATCGCCATTCGCTATGGCACGAGCGATGACTGGAGCGGCTACGAGGCCGTTGCGTTGCTGGAAGGCAACCTCTTTCCCGTCTGCAGTCCGGCCTACCGCAAGTCGCTCGGGGGAGTGAGGAAGCCGAAGGACCTGCTGAAAGCCGTGTTGCTGCGCCTGCAGGGCCAGTCGTGGCGGCCGTGGTTTGCCGCCGCGGGGCTCGACAGCGTGGAACCGCAGAACGGGCCTGTATTCAGCGACGCCGACCTGCTGCTCGACGCTGCCGTGAGCAGCCAGGGTGTCGCGCTCGCCCGCAGCATGCTCGTGGGGGAGCACCTCTCGTCCGGGCGCCTGGTGATGCCCTTCGACATTTCGATCCCGGCACGCTTGTCGTACTTCGCCGTCTACCGGCGCGAGTCCGCCGTCCGGCCGGAAGTCGCGGCGCTGCTCGACTGGCTCCAGCTCGTCGCGCGCTCGACCCGCTGAACCTCCGCGCGCCGGCCGATCGCGGCGGACGAGGCGTTTCAGGTAGAACGTCTCAGGTGGGGCGTCTCAGATAAAGCGTCTTAGATGAGGCGTCTCAGATAAAGCGTCTCAGGTAAGGCGCGCTCTATCTGCGACGTAGTATCTGAGATGCAGCATCTGCGCGTCGTATCTGCGACGCCTTTCCCACTAGGCTTCACCCAAATCACTCGTCCCCGGGGATTGGGCACCTTTCCCTTTTCCCTCGGGATCGTGCCGCCGGTCAACCGGCCCGCCGGGCGTTTAGCTCGGAGGAAAGGAGCCCGACCGACATGAAACCAACCCGTGCCATTGTGGCGCTGATCCTGGATTTGCGCGGGCGCAAGGTAATGATCGACGCCGACCTGGCAGCCACCTATGGCGTGGAAACACGTGCGCTTAATCAGGCGGTAAAACGCAACCGGGAGCGGTTTCCCGGGGATTTCGTCTTTGCCTTGTCGGCGGTGGAGAAGGAAAAGGTGATCACAAATTGTGATCACCTCGCGCACCTGAGATTTGCCAAAAGCATGCCGATGGCCTTTACGGAGCATGGCGACATCATGGCGGCCACGGTCCTGAACAGCCCCCAGTCCGCCCGGTCAACCCGAGTCTGTTCCACGCGTTGAGTCCTGTATTGGAGGATGGAGCGGGGCGTCGCGGATTGTGGGCGCCCTGCACGGGCATACCGTTATAGGTATAATCACGATGCGTGGACACAAGACTGCCGGCGAGAAGCCGCTCCACTGGGTCGGGGCATCAAAGCGGGATCTCCTGGTGTTGCCGACGGGGGTTGTCGCCAACATCGGTTATCCCTGGGCGTCGTTCAGTATGGAGGCCGCCCACCGTCGGCAAAGTCGTGGAAGGGGCTGGGGCCCGGTGTTCAAGAGATCGTCGAGTACGATGAAGCGGGCACTTTTCGCGCTGTCTATACGGCTCAGTTCAGGAAAGCGGTTTACGTGCTGCACGTTTTTCAGAAAAAATCGCCTTCCGGCATACGAACGGCCCGGTCGGATGTCGGCCTGATCGAAAAGAGGCTGCAGGCTGCGAAAGTGGATTACGAGGAACGATATGGCGAAGAAGCGGATTGAAATCGAGGCGGGGACCGGCAATGTGTTTGCCGATCTCGGCTATGCGGACGCCGGGGAGCGCACGCTCAAAGTCGAGCTTGCGCTGGAGGTCAACCGGGCGCTCAAGCGGAACGGGCTGACCCAGGCCCGGGCCGCGCAACTGCTGGGTATCGTGCAACCCCACGTATCGGATCTGGTGCGGTACCGCCTCGATCGGTTTTCGGTCGAGCGCCTGATGGAATTTCTGACGCGGCTAGGCAACGACGTCGAAATCCGGATATCCACGCGGCCGGCGCGCCGCTCACGGTCAGGCGTGCGCGTGCTGCACGTCGCGTAGCACGGGCCTGCCTGCCGGCGTGGTTCGCCTGCGACGCTATATCCGAGACGCAGTATCTGCAACGCTTCGCCTGCGACGCCTCTCCGCCCATGCATTAAGATGTCCCTTCCGCCTTTCGCCTTTCGACTTTCGCCTTCAGGAGGTTTCCCATGGCCTTCACCGCCCCCGTCGTCGACGCGCTGTCCATCCGCGTGCTGGTGGATTCGCGCTACGAGCGCTTCCTGCCGAAGCTGAACCACCCGATGGTGAAGGTCGAGCACATCGGCCGCATTCCCGGCCGGCCGGAGATGACCTTCGCCTGCGAGTGGGGCCTGTCGCTGCACCTGGCGTCGGTGAAGGACGGGACGAAGGCGCAGTACGTGCTCGACTTTGGCTACACGCCGGAGATCATCAACCGCAACTTCGAGCTGCTCGGCATCGAGCCGGGCAAGATCAACGGCCTGATCCTTTCCCACGGCCACCGCGACCATTTCGGCGGGCTCGACGGCTTCGTGCGCCAGCACCGCGGGAAGATGCGCGACGACCTCGCGCTCTACGTCGGCGGCGAGACCATCTTCCGCCCGAAATGGATCAAGGAGGGCGGCGAGACGGTGTTGTGGGGCGCGGTGGACCGCGACGGGCTCGCCTCGAAGAAGGTGCCGGCGGTGTGCTGTCCGACGCCGCGCGCGCTGGACGGCGCGTTCACCTCGGGCTACATCGAGCGCACCTCGTTCGAGGAAGTGACCGGCGGCTCGTGGGTCGAGGACGACCATTTCAGCGAAGCCGAGCGCAAGGGCAAGCTCGTGCGCGACCAGCACCCCGACGAGCACGCCACCTGCTACATCGTGAAGGGCCGCGGCCTGGTGGTGATCTCCTCCTGCGGCCACGCCGGCATCGTCAACTCCGTGAGGAGCGCCATGGCCGCCGCCAGCACCGACAAGGTCCACGCAGTCGTCGGCGGCTTCCACCTCGGCACCTCGCCCCAGGACTACCTCCAGCACACCCTCGACGAGCTGCGCAGCATCAACCCCGACGTCATCCTGCCGATGCACTGCACCGGCGAGGCGTTCATCGCGATGTTGAAGGAGAAGCTGCCGGAGAAGGTGGTTTATTCGAACGTGGGGAGCAGTTTTACTTTCGGCGCCTGACGGCCAGGCTGGGTGAGGCGTTTCAGGTAAAGCGTTGCAGGTGAGGCGTCGCAGATGAGGCGTCTCAGGTAAGGCGTCTCAGGTAAGGCGTCTCAGGTAAGGCGTCTCAGGTAA
>CAZOQY010000037.1:0-16797 GCA_964581835.1 uncultured Streptomycetaceae bacterium
CGGGAAGTAGGTGCCGCAGGTGCCGGCGCGCGGGCCGATGCCGGACTTCTTGCCTGCGAGATCCTTCACCGACTTGACGGGCGACTTCTCGAGCGTGACGAAGTGGAACGGCGTGTCGTACATCGGGAACATCGCGCGGATGTCGCGGTACTGCGTGCCCTTGGTCCACTCGGCCTTGCCTTCCCACGCCTGCAACGCGATGCCCATCGTCGTCATCCCGAAATCGATCTGCTTGGTGTGCGTCAGGATGATGTTCTGGTTCGGCCCCTGCGTCTGCTGGGTGCTGATGTTGGTGCCGAGCTTCTCGTTGACGAGGCTCGCCCACACCTGGCCGTAAACGAAGAAAGCGCCGCCGACGGACGCGGTGCCGAGCGTCAGCGTCTTCGGCCACGCGGGATTGGGTTTCGACTGCGCAATGGCGCCGGTCGCAAGGGACAAGCCGGCCGCGGCGACGACGGCCACGCGCAACAATTTGATGAAATTCATATCCGTACTCCTCCAGGTTTTATTGAACGGCCCTTGAGCCGGGGCGCGATACCCCAGGACCCCGCGCGTCTGGTTTTCCACTTTATGGACGCAGCGATTGAAGGGTAGCAAACGCATGATGGCTTGGCAACGCCGGGGCGCACCCGTCCGGTGCGGCGTGCGCGCCGGCGCTGGTTACGGCGCCTGGGCCGATGCTTGTTACGACGCTTGGACCGGTGCTTGTTATGAGTATGTCAGACAGACGGCAGCCAGTTCGGCAACAGGCCCGGCTCTCCCCGCCGGGCCTGGTAAGCGCAATCAACGCCGATGCCGGCGGCCCACACCAGCTTGCCGTCGTGAAACAGCAACGGCAGCCGTTCCCGCAGCCAGGGCGCCACGCGCGCTTCCTGGAGCAGGTTTTTCAGGCTGCGCCCCGGACGCCGGCAATCCGGCCGCAGGCGCTCCCCGCCCCGGCGCGAACTCACCGTCACGATCCCGGTGCGCAATCGCGCCAGACTGATACCCGACCCGGTGGCGCGCGCCAGCATCAGCACGCCGCCGGGCAATTCCAGCCGTTTCTCGCCCTGCCAGCGCCTGCCGTACGGCGACGATGCGCGCGATGCGCGCACCACGTGCGCATGGCCCTCGTAACGCCTCAGGTCCGCGCCATCCAGCGCGATTTCGACCCGCGCGTCCTGCTTCGCCTCGACCAACTGGCGCAACGCCTCTTCCAGTCGCTCCGTCGCCGGCATGACGACGCCATGACCCGCCAGGAACCAGCGCAACAGGTTGCGCGCGCGCGCAGCCGGCAGGCGGCGCAATCCATCGACCCGCAGCGTTCCCGCCTGGATGTAGCCCTGCGCATCGGCAGCGGCGACTTCGTCCATCAATGCGGCGGTTTCCGCGAAGTGACCGGCCGAGCGGGCGATCGTCGCGCGGTACGCCGGGAACCGGCGCGCGATCACCGGCAGCACTTCGTGACGCAGAAAATTGCGCCGGTAACGGGCATCGCGGTTGCTTTCGTCCTCGATCCACTTCAAGCGGCGCGCGCGGGCGTAAGCGAGGATCTCCTCTCGTGTCGAATCCAGCAATGGCCGCAGGATGGCAAGCGCCTCTCGCCTCTCGCCTCTCGCCTCCCGGCGCAGCAGCGGCATTCCCGCGAGTCCTTTCACCCCGGCGCCGCGCAGGAGCTGCAGCAGGAGCGTTTCCACCTGGTCGTCGCGATGATGGGCCAGCACGACGTAATCGCAATCCCGGTGCGCGAAGACCGCGTAGCGCGCCGCGCGTGCCGCTGCTTCGGGACCGCCGTTTCGACTAACGTCGACCGTCACGCTCTCGAACGGGATCCCGCGCGCGCGGCACAGGCGCCGGCAGAACGCCGACCAGCGCGGCGCATTGGGACTCAACTGGTGATCGACGTGAACGGCGGCGAGCCGGAAGCGCAGCTTGCGCGAAACCGTTTTCAGGCAGTCCAGCAGGACCACCGAATCGACACCGCCGGACAAGCCGACGGTCAGGCGGTCACGCGGGGCAACGATGCGCTGCAGCTGCGCCGCGACCCGCGCGGCGAGATCCGTCGCGGCCGGCCTACTTCTGCTCGACTTCCTTGAACTTGCCATAACCGATGAGCTTCTCGAAGCGGCTCTCGAGCAGCCCGTCGAGCGGCATTTCCTTCAACTGCCGCCAGGACTCCTGCAGCGCCTTCCTCAGGTTCTGCATCATCGCCTCGTGATCGCGGTGCGCCCCGCCCAGCGGCTCGGGAACGATGCGGTCGATCAGCCCGAGTGCCTTCAGCCGCGTCGAAGTGATGCCGAGCGTCTCCGCGGCCTCCGCGGCATAGTCGGCGCTCTTCCACAGGATCGAGGCGCAGCCCTCGGGAGAAATCACCGAGTACGTCGAATACTGCAGCATCAGCACCTGGTCGCCCGCCGCGATCGCGACGGCGCCGCCCGAGCCGCCTTCGCCGATGACGGTGCAGATGACAGGCACCCGCAGCTCGGCCATCGCGTAGAGGTTGCGGCCGATCGCCTCGGACTGCCCGCGCTCCTCTGCGCCCACCCCGGGATAGGCGCCCGGCGTGTCGATGAAGGTGAACACCGGAACGCCGAATTTCTCGGCAAGCCTCATCAGGCGCAGTGACTTGCGGTAGCCCTCCGGCTTGGGCATGTCGAAGTTGCGAAAAATCTTCTCCTTGGTGTCGCGCCCCTTCTGGTGGCCGATCACGACGCAGGTCTCGCCGTTGAAGCGCGCGAGGCCGCCGACGATGGCGGGATCGTCCGCGAAACTGCGGTCGCCGTGCAGTTCCTCGAAACCGGTGAACAGGCCGTTGGCGTAATCGAGCGTGTACGGCCGCTGCGGATGGCGCGCGACCAGCGCGATCTGCCAGGCGGAAAGCTTGCCGTAGATCTCCTTCGTCAGTGCCTGGCTCTTCTTCTGCAGACGCGCGATCTCCTCGGAGATGTCGACCGCGGAATCGTCCTGCACGAAGCGCAGTTCCTCGATCTTCGCCTCCAGCTCGGCGATCGGCTGCTCGAACTCCAGAAAAGTCGTCTTCATGCGTTCAAATGATACAGCAGAAAACCTTCAGCCACAGAGAATACAGAGGACACAGAGAGAATCAAAAAAATACAGGTAAATTTACAACCTTGCTCCTCGTCTACCTCACCCACATTCATCCGAGAATTCATGTTGCCCCCTTGGCAGCCCTAGCGGTTCAATTTTTTATTTTGTCTTTCTCTGTGCTCTCTGTGTTCTCTGTGGCTTAAGGTTTTGGTTTCATCGGCGTGTATCGGCGTTCATCGGCGGCTAGTACCAACCTACCTCCGCGCCGCGCGGGTCGCTCGCCGACAGCGCCGGGCCCTGTGCCGGCTTGAACACCGCCTGCATGTTGCCCCACCGGCGCCTCGCGGCCTCGACGCGATGACCGCGCGATTCCAGCGCGGCTCGCCAATCGCCGGGAAATCCTTCCGGCTCAATCTCCACCCGGTCCGGCCACCACTGGTGGTGATAGCGCGGCGCGCTCACGATCTCGGCAAGATCGACGGTGTCGGCATGAACGTAATCGAGCACGGCCAGCAGCACCTGGCTGACGATGCGCGAGCCGCCGGGCGCGCCCAGCACCAGCACGCCCTTGCCGTCTTCGACGAAAGTCGGCGCCATGCTGGAGAGCGGACGCTTGCCCGGCGCCACGGCGTTGGCGTCGCCGCCGCGCAGGTAAAAGGCGTTCGACAGGTCGCGGCGCAGCGAGAAATCATCCATTTCATTGTTGAGCAGCACGCCCGCGCCTTCCGCGACGACGCCCGAGCCGAACAACAGGTTGATGGTCAGCGTCGCGGCGACGCGGTTGCCGGCGGCATCGATCACGGAAAGGTGAGTGGTGCTCGTGCCCGCCGCGCCCGCCGTCTCCGTCCCCAGCGTGTCGCTGCGCGTCGCGGCATCCGGCCGGATGGACGACGCGAGTTGCGCCGCATGCGCGCGACTCGTCAGCCGCTCCACCGGCACGGCGACGAAATCGCCGTCGCCCAGGTACTGCGCCCGGTCGCGAAAAGCCCGGCGCAGCGTCTCCACGACAAAATGCGCATCGCGCGGCGTCCGCGTCGCGCCGACGCCAAGCCGCTCGAGCATCTGCAGGCATTGCCCCAGCGCGATGCCGCCCGCGGAAGGCAGCGCGGCGGTCGTAATGGTCGCGCCGCGGTACTGAAAACGCAGCGGCCGGCGTTCCACCACGCGATAGCCGGCCAGGTCCGAGGCATGCCATGCGCCGCCCGCCCGGTTAACCGAGTCGACCAGGGAACGCGCAACCGGGCCGTCGTAAAAACCGTCGCGGCCGGTCTTCGCGATGCGCTCGAGAGTGGCGGCCAGGTCGGGCTGCCGCAGTTGCCAGCCCGCACGCGGCACGCGGCCCTCGTCGAGAAAAATGTGGGAAGCCGTCGGCAGTCCCTGCAGGAAGCGCTCGCGCAGGCCCGCGATGCGCGCGTAGCGCTCGTCCACCGGGAACCCTTCACGGGCGTGGCGAATTGCCGGCGCCAGCGAAACCGCCAGCGACAACGCGCCGTAGCGCTCCGCGACGTGAACCAGCGCGGCGGGCGTGCCCGGAATGCCCGCCGAAGTGCCGCCGCGCGTCGTTGCCCCCGGCACGGGCTTGCCGGCGCCGTCCAGGTACCATTCCCGTTTCACCGCGGCCGGCGCCGTCTCCCGCGCATCCACCATCACCTGGTGACCGTCGCGGGCGCGGTGCAGCAGGAAGAAGCCGCCGCCGCCCAGGCCCGAGGCATAGGGCTCGACCACGGCCAGCACGGCGGCGACGGCGACGGCGGCATCGAAAGCATTGCCGCCGCGCTTGAGCATCTCGTGCCCCGCGGCGGTCGCGAGCGGGTGCGCGGAAGCGATCGCCACATTTTTCTCTTGCGCCGCAGCGCAAGAGAAAAATGAAAGTACAAAACTCAGAAACAAGCATCCCGCTACGGAGCGCCGACCACCTGCCATATGATGTATTGTTATCCGAAAAGTATTCTCAATTACGGAAAAGCCGCGGGCCGCGGCTTTTCCGGGCGCCAGCCGGTCTTCCACAACTCGAGCGGCACGATCTCGGGCGGACGGCCGTTCTCGTGAAACCAGGAATCCACCGCCCACTTCGCGCCGGCCGTCTCGCCCAACCCCGTCTCGCTCACCACGGCGGTGGTGTGGGGCCATCCGAAAATGAAGTAACCCCGGGTCACGCGGGCCTCCACGCGATGCCACTTCAGCAGGCCGGCCGCGGCCAGCATGCGCAGGTAGGTGGTGGTGTTGGTGGATTCATCGATGCAGTCCATCTGGCTCCACCAGCTCGGGCCGAGCTGGTTTTCCGGACGATCGTCCGCGGTATCGGTCATGGCGCCGACGATGTTCTCGAATCGGGCGATCGCGGCGGCGATAAGCGCCCGCTCCTCGCGCGCGCCGCGGGCGGGCGCATCGAACAAGGCCGCGACCTGGGCCCATTGTGCCGCCTCGAAACGCGCTTGCGTGACCCGCGCGCAGGTGCCGCCGTGACAAACCGAGAAAGCCTGCGGCGTCGGCTGCGTGACGATGTCCTCCCGGACGAAAGTGTCCGGCGCGAAGTCCGCGGCAATCGATGCGGCTTCTCCACCGGGCGTCCCGGCGCAACCTGCCAGCAACGCGGCGCCCAAGGCGCCGGCGAGAACCACGAAGCGCATAGCGGCTGGTATCATAGCACCCGGATTTCACATGAAAAGCGTGACGGGCAGGCTCTTGCGGCGGCCCGCAAACACCCCACACGTGATTCCCGATACGAGGAGAACGCCATGCCTGCAAGATTCCTGACGCCGTTGCTGGCCGCGCTGGCCGTCGCCGGTGTCTCCCCCGCCGCGCTGTCCCAGACGTACCCGGCCAAGCCGATCCGGCTGATCGTCGGCTTCACGCCCGGCGGCGGCGTGGACATCAACGCCCGCCTGATCGGCCCCAGGATCACCGAATCCCTCGGGCAGCAGGTCATCATCGAGAATCGCCCGGGCGCGGGAACCAACATCGCCAACGAGCTCGTCGCCCGCTCCGCGCCCGACGGCTACACGCTGCTGATCAACACCGCGGCGCTGGCGATCAACCTGAGCCTCTACAAGAAAGTACCGTACGAAGCGCGCGACTTCACGCCGGTCTCGGTCGTTTCCATGGCCCCCAACATCATGGTCGTTCACACCTCGGTGCCGGTGAAGACCGTGAAGGAATTCATCGCGCTCGCCAGATCGCGTCCCGGCCAGCTCAACTATTCGTCTTCCGGCGCGGGCACGACCCAGCACCTGTCGGGCGAGTTGTTCAACCTGAAGACGGGGATCAAGATGGTGCACGTGCCGTACAAGGGCACCGCGCCGTCCCTCACCGCCCTGATCAGCGGCGAAGTGGGACTCTCCTTCGCCAACATTCCCGCCATCTCCGCGCACGTGAAGGCCGGCCGGTTGCGCGGCCTCGCCAACCTCGGACCCAAACGTTCCGACCAGTTGCCGCAGGTGCCAACCATGAAAGAAGCCGGCGTGCCCGGCGTCGAGGTCACGGTGTGGTATGGCATTTTTGCGCCCGCCGGCACGCCGCGCGACGTCGTCAACAGGCTGGCCGACACGATCGCGAAAGCGGTGCGTTCGTCCGACCTGCAGCAGAAGCTGCAGGACCTGGGCGCGGAGCCGGTCGGCAATACGCCCGACGAGTTCGGCAAGCTGTTCCGCGAGGAAGTCGCGCGCTGGGCCGAAGTGGTCAAGATCTCCGGCGCGCAGGCGAACTAGCCTGCCTCCGTCACGCTTCACCCGTCACTCATCAATCACTGTTTCCAGGAAACCCACATGACACCCAAAGACAGCCCGTCCCCCATCGCGCACGATACGCCGGTGCGCTCGCGCGAGAGCGACCAGTTCTGGGGCAGCGACGCCATCGCGTCGATGCTGCGCGAGCTCGACGTGCCCTACATCTCGCTGAATCCCGGCGCGAGCTACCGCGGGCTGCACGACAGCATCGTCAACTATCTCGGCAACCGCGCGCCGCAGATGCTGCTGTCGATCCACGACGAGAACGCGGTCAGCATCGCGCAGGGCTACGCGATGGCGTCCGACCGCATGATGGCGGCGGCACTGCACTCCAACGTGGGGCTCATGCATGCGACCATGCCGATCTTCGACGCCTGGTGCAACCGCACGCCCGTGCTGATACTGGGCGCCACCGGCCCGTGGGACGCCGCCAAGCGTCGTCCCTGGATCGACTGGATCCACACCTGCTCCGACCAGGCCGCGCTGATCCGCGACTACACCAAGTGGGACAACCAGCCCGGGTCGGTGCAGGCGGCCCTGGAAGCAATGCTGCGCGCGACGCAGATCGCGCAGACCGCGCCGCGCGGCCCGGTCTACGTCAATCTCGATGTTTCGTTGCAGGAACAGAAAATCGGGCCGCTGCCCCAACTGCCCGACGTCAAGCGCTACGGCGTGCCCGAAGCGGTGAAGCCCTCGGCCGACCTCGTCGCCCGGGCGGCGAAACTTCTCTCGGGCGCGAAGAACCCGGTGATGCTCGCGGGCCGCTGCCTGCGCAGCCTCGACGGCTGGAAGCAGCGCGTCGCACTCGCCGAAAAGCTCAACATGCGCGTGCTGACCGGCATGAAGCTCGGCGCCGCCTTCCCCACCGACCATCGCCTGCACATCTCGCCGCCGGCCAACCGCTTCTCGGCCGAAGCGATGGAGATCCTGTCATCGGCCGACGTGATCCTGTCGCTCGACTGGCTCGACCTGGCGGGCATGTTGAAACAGGCCTACGGCACGAAGCCGGTGACGGCCAAGATCATCCAGGTGTCCTGCGACCAGCACAATCATCGCGGCTGGAGCATGGACCACCAGGCGCTGCCGCCGATCGACCTCTACCTCCTGTGCGAGCCGGAGGCCGCGGTGCCGATGCTGATCGAGGCCTGCGCTGCGCGCGCGACGCCCGCGCCGGACAAACCGGCCTACAAGGTGCCGCCCGTGTCGGCCGACGAGGTAACGATGAGCGGCGTGGCGCACGCGCTCACCGCCGCAACGAAAGGCATGGACACCTGCTACACGCACCTGCCGATCGGCTGGAGCGGCGCCTATTGCCGCTTCAACCACCCGCTCGACTACCTCGGCGCGGAAGGCGGCGGCGGCGTGGGCGCCGGGCCGGGCATCACGGTCGGGTCGGCGCTGGCATTGAAAGGCAGCGGCCGCATGCCCATCGGCATCCTCGGTGACGGCGACTTCCTGATGGGCAACACCGCGTTGTGGACCGCGGCGCACTACAAGATCCCGGCCCTATTCGTGATCAGCAACAACCGCTCGTTCTTCAACGACGAGCGGCATCAGGAAAAAGTCGCCAACGAGCGCGGCCGCCCGCCGGAGAACCGCTGGATCGGCATGCGCATCGGCGACCCCGACATCGACATCGCCGCGATGGCCCGCTCGATGGGCGCGACCGGCATCGGCCCCGTCACCAAGGCGAGCGAGGTGCAGAAGTCGATCGACCAGGCGGTCGAAACCGTGGCCAGGGGCGGCGTGTGCGTCGTGGATGCGCGGGTGCTGCCGGGCTACGACGCCGAAGGTTGAGGCCTCAGCCGCGCTTCACTGGCGACGGCGCGAACGCGACGCCGTCCTTGACGATGCGCTGGTTGAGCAGCCCGGCGCAGGCCGAGGCGAATTCCAGGTAGGGCGTCGGCACGCGGGTCAGGCGGCCGACGTCGATCACCGCGTTGACGATGGCGTCGAGTTCGAGCTCGCGCCCGAACCGCACGTCCTGCAGCGTCGACGACAGTATTCCCACCCGCTTCAGGACGTCCTCCATCATCTGGTCCGGCGTCATCTCCGGCGTGACGCCGACCGAGGTCGCGACCGCGAGTACTTCATCCATCATCCTTCGCGCGATGGCCTGCGTGGGCGGGAACTGCGCGATCTGCAGCGCCATGGACTGCGTGAGCGCGCCGAGCGGGTTGAACACCGCGTTCGACAGCAGCTTGCGCCACTTGGCCGCGCGGATGTTGTCGGCGACGAACACCGGCCAGCCCGCCGGATCGAACAACGCCTTGATCGCCTGGAGGCGCGGCGTGACCCGGTTGTCGAGTTCGCCGATGACGAGGCGGTCGGTCTGCTGGTCGGCGAGACGGATGCGCCCCGGCTCCACGAGATCGGCCGGTTTGTTCATGACGCCGCCGATGATGGCGTCGATCGGGATGGTTTTCGCGAGCGTGCCGTCGGGATCCACCGACTTCAGCTGCGAGCCGCGCAGCGGCGAGTCGAGCTTCTCGAAATACCAGTACGGCAGGCCGTTCTGGCCGAGCAGGATCATGCCGTCCTTGGCCAGCAGGCTCACCATGTGCCTGGCGGCAGCGGCGATCTGGTGCGACTTCAGGCCCACCAGGATGAAATCGTAGGGCGGTTTCTCCTCCCCCGGCTTGCACACGTTGACGCGGATGGGATCGGGGCGCCCGTTCATCTTGC
The DNA here is from genome assembly GCA_964581835.1 of uncultured Streptomycetaceae bacterium. Classification (GTDB taxonomy): domain Bacteria; phylum Pseudomonadota; class Gammaproteobacteria; order Burkholderiales; family SG8-41; genus SG8-41. The sequence continues at coordinate 9,438 of CAZOQY010000037.1, forward strand.
CTTCGAGGATCAGTCCCCGGCTCTTCATCGCGTCGTGGTGCGCGCCGCGCGCGACCAGCGTCACGTCCTGCCCCGCCGCCGCGAGGATGCCGCCGGCGAACCCGCCGACCGCGCCGGCACCGTAGATCAACGTCCGCATAATTATTGTCTGTTCCGAAAATTTCTGAATCTGGCTGCGAGCAATGAGTGATTGTATACTGCTCCGGTCCTCGCCCAATCCGGGATTCCAGACGTCCGATTGCCTGCTCTGCGCCACCGGCGGCTCCATGACCATCAACGAACCGGATTCCGATCCGTCCAACCCTCTGGGCATGGATGGCATCGAGTTTATAGAATACGCGACAGCCCAGCCACGACCCTTCGGCGAATTGCTGCTGAAAATGGGATTCGCAGCGATCGCGCGTCATCGCTCGCGCGACGTGACGCTCTACCGCCAGGGCACGATGAATCTCATCGTGAACGCCCATCCCGACGCGCTGCCGGGAATGTCGGCGCCGGGCAGCACGCCGACGCTCGCGGCGATCGCGTTGCGGGTGCGCGATGCGGCCTACGCCCATCGCCGCGCCGTAGACCTCGGAGCGTGGGAGATGCCGACACGCGCGGCGGCGATGGAGCTGAACATTCCCGGCATCCATGGCGTGGGCGACAGTCTGATTTATTTCATCGACCGGCACCGGGATTTCTCGATCTACGATGTCGATTTCATGCCGCTCGCCGGGGCCAGCCCGTCCCCCCCGGCGATAGCGGGACTGCATTACTTCGGCGTGGTGCAATCCATCCTGGACAGCAGGACCGCGGACTGGGTGGATTTCTACGGCTCGCTGTTCGGCTTCTCGCCGCTGCCGTCGGGCCGCTACTTCGGCGCGCTGCCCAAGGGCACGCTGCTCGAGAGCCCTTGCCATAAGTTCTACCTGCAGCTGATCGAGCCGCCGCCGGGCGCGGAAGACATCCATTGGGACGAAGGTCTGGTACGGATCGGCTTCGGCACCCCCGACGTCCGCGCCGCCACCCGCGCCCTGCGGGAGCGCGGCATCGCGTTCATCGACCGCGGCGCGGTCCAGCCGACCGACCGGGGCGCGCTCACGCAGGTCTACTTCAGCAGCGTCACGCTCGAGCTGGTGGCCAGCCACTTGCAGGCCGGAACCTGACGCGCCCTCCGTTCCCATGAATCTCGATCATTTCGGCCCGGATACCATCACCTTCGCGGGTTCGCTCGAAACCAAGCTGGCCGCGGCCCGCGCCGCCGGCTTTACGCAAATCATGCTCTCCACCGGTGACGTGGTCGGCCATCCCGCGGGGGAGCTGGCAGCGATCGCGGCGGTGAATGCGAGCGGTTTGCGCGTCACCGGGTTGCAAGTGCTGCGCGACTTTGAGGGATTGTCGGGCCACCTGCACGAGTCCAAGGTCGGCGTGGCAAAGGCGATGCTGCACATGTGCCGCGCGCTGGGCTCCCGGGTGCTGCTGACGTGCTCCTCCACTTCGCCGCATGCCGCCGGTGACGAAGTGGCGCTGGTCCGCGACTTGAGCAAGCTCGCGATGCTCGCCGTGCCGCTCGGCGTGCGCATCGCCTACGAAGCCCTGTCCTGGGGCCGCCATGTCAACGAGTTCACCCGTGCATGGCAGATCGTCCAGTCCGCCAATCGCGCCAACCTGGGGATCGCCCTTGATTCCTTCCACCTCTTCGCGAGCGGCACGCCGCTCGAAGCGCTGCGGGATGTTGATCCCGGAAAGGTTTTTCTCGTCCAGTTGTCGGACTTCATGTGGCAGGAAACGCCGTCTCCGGCCGACCGCATGGACACCGCCCGGCACTATCGCGTCTTCCCCGGAGAAGGCGTCCACAGTGCGCAGGTGGCGGGCTTCGTGCGCGACCTCGACGAAATGGGTTATCGCGGCGACTACAGCTTCGAGGTGTTCAACGACGATTACAAGCAACTGCCGCCACGGGCCGTGGCCGAGCGCGCCCGGCAGTCGGTCAAGTGGCTGACCGGCTTCGTGTCCCGGCGCAGCCTGCCGGCGCGGCGGCCCGCGGTGCCAGCCGGAAACCCGTAACGCCTATTCCCAGGGAATCAGCGAGGCGTGGATCACGTCGGGCACGCCCTTGCCGCCGACCGAGCGGATGGCGAGGTCGACGTCCTTCAGGCCGAAGCGGTGGGTGGTGACCTTCTCCAGCGGGAAGCGCTTCGAGGCGAGTTGCGCCAGCGCCAGCTCGCACGCCCTGTAGCTGTGGCCGCGCGCGCTCTTGATGGTGACGAACTTGACCGTCACCTTCTCGAGCGGAAAATTCGGGAATTCCTTCATCTCGCCCTGCACCACGATCACGCCGCCCTTGCGCTTCAGCGCGTTGACGCCGAGGAGTATCGGGATCGTTCCCGCGCCCGCCGTGCAGTCGAGCGCGACGTCCACGCCGCGGCCGGCGGTGATCTCCATGATGCGCGCGAGCGGGTCTTCCTTTTCCACGTCGATCACGTAGTCGGCGCCCAGTTCTTTGGCGACCTTCATGCGCGCGGCATCCTTCGACGTGCCGGTGACGATGATGAGCGCCGCGCCGGCCTGCTTGCAGATCACGGTCTGGGACAGCCCCTGCTGGCCCGGCCCCTGGATCAGGACCGTGGAGTTGTAGCCGACGCCGCCGTCGAACAGCGACCACTCGACGCCGTTCGCCATCGGCGTCACCAGTCCCGCCAGTTCCGCCGAGAGCCCCTTCGGCACGTGGTGCACGACCGCGTTCCAGGGCAGGTAGACATACTGGGCAAAACCGCCCCACAGGTGCGGCGCCTTCTCGGCCGAGGTGTAGCCGTAGCGGATACCGTCGGGATTGGAGCGCCAGTCGGTATTTTCGCAATGGCGATACTGCCCCAGGTGGCACCACTCGCACTTGCCGCACATGACGTAGTGCTCGACGAACACGAGGTCGCCTTCCTTGAATCCCTTGCGACGGGTGAACTCGCGCCCGGCCCTGGCGATGGTACCGATGTTCTCGTGGCCCATGATCACCGGCGCGCCCGACGGCGGATGCGCGTAGAGCTTCACGTCCGTGCCGCAGATGCCGGCCACTTCCATCTTCAGCAGCGCGCTGTCCTCGGGCACGTCCGGCATCGGGTATTCCCGGAATTCCGTCCGGCCGGGCCCCGTCCTCACCGCTGCCTGCACTTTTTCCGCCACGGCGTTATCCTCCAGTCCATGATTGCGTCGGCCGCCATTCTCGCATGAAGAACGCGGAACGTATCGAGGCGCTGGCCCGTGTCAGATCGTGGACGCGCGGCCGCTTCTCACTGCCCGACGCGGCGACCGTGCTCGTATCGGAAATGACCTGCTCGCTGCCCGGCTGCCCGCCGCTGGAAACCCACGTGCTGTTCCTGCCACCGGGCGGCAGGCGGCACCACTTCAAGGTATTCAAGCCGGTGACGGAAGTCGTCGCGGACGATCTTCCCTACGCGTGGCTCAAGGACACGCTGGTCCTGCCGGAAGGCGCCGGCTGCGACTGCTGCTGACGGGATTGTGCGGGCAACAGGCGGGGCGTAGTGTATCCAGAACTACGGGGCGCACGCGCTCCGCCGCCAAAGGAGATAGCCATGAGCAGGTTAGGTAGATATGTCGCACTCGTGATCCTCGCCGGCAGCATCAGCACGGCCGGAGCCCAGGAAAAGCTGCCCCTTGTGAAGGTGGTGGCAACAGGCGGAACCATCGCCAACACGCCGTCAGGCCGCCTCAACGCGGGCGAAGTCGCCGACGCGATCCCGGCCCTCAAGCGGGTTGCGCGGCTTGAGGTGGAGGAAGTCGTCCGCGTGGGGAGCAGCAGCATCACCCTGGAAAACTGGTTGAGGCTCGCCCGGCGGATCAACGAGATCCTCGCGCACGAGCCCGAAGTCCATGGCGTGGTGGTCACCCACGGATCGAACACGGTGGAGGAGACAGGCTATTTCCTGAGCCTGACGGTCAAGAGCGACAAGCCGGTGGTGCTCACCGCAGCCCAACGGCAGTTCACGACGCTCAGCTCGGACAGCCCCAAGAACTTCCTCCAGGCGGTACGGGTCGCGGCCAACAGCGAGGCCAGGGGCAAAGGCGCGCTGGTTGTCGCCAACGACGTCATCAACGCCGCGCGCGACGTCACGAAGAACATAACCTACCGCCTGGAAACCTATAACAGCCGGGACCTGGGCGTCCTGGGCTACGTCGACGAGGATCGCGTCACCTTCTATCGCGCGCCGCTGAAGCAACACACAACCACGACCCCCTTCGACATCTCCCGTCTCCAGAAACTGCCCCGGGTCGACATCATCACTACTTATGTGGACGCGGACGGCGCGCTGATCGACGCAGCCGTGATGCATGGCAATGCTGAAGGCCTTGTGATCGCAGGATTTCCGACCGGCTCGGCGACGCCTGCCATGGAAAAAGCGATGGATCGGGCGGCGGCGAAGGGCATCCCGATAGTGATGACCAATCGCGGCGGAACCGGCCGCATCACCGATACCCGGGGCAAGGAAGCGCGTGCGCTCGTCTTTGGCGACAACCTCACGCCGCAGAAAGCCAGGATCCTGTTGATGTTGGCGCTGACGACGACCAGAGACCGTGCCGAAATCCAGCGGATTTTCGAAAGGTACTGAACGGGTACTGAGCGCCGTCGGCGCGCGCTCAGCAGGCGGAGGCGCTTACGCCGTACAGGAACTGAAGCAACCGCGCTGGAGCCCCAGCCATCCCTTGACTTGCGCGACGTAGTGGGTCCACGTCAGGCGCTCGACTCGGGCTCCAGAGGCAAGGTTCATCCCCCCTTTATCTGGCGGCCGGCGCGAACGTCTTCGGCCAGCGTCTCGAACGCCTGCAAGGCGAGCTTCGAGGTGTTGACATAGGTTTCCGTCGTCGAGTCGATCCACTTCGCGCCGTAGCCGATCGCGGTATGCGCGAGGCGCACGCGACCGTCGAGCCACGGCCCGCCGCCCAGCCCGCCGATCACCGGGATGGAAACCGCCCGGGCAACCGCTGCGCCGGCAACCGGGCCGGAATGCCGGAAATCCAGCATGGCGGCGCCCGCCTCCTCCAGCCGCTTCGCTTCAGCGACCAGTTGCTCCGGGTTGCCGTGATCGCCGTGAAACTCGGCGAACACCGGCACGCCCGCGCGCGCGATCGAGCGCACCAGTTCCGGCGTGCCCAGGACCTTGACCATGTCCGCGCCGCCTTCTTTCGCCAGCCGGACCGCGGCGGCGGTCGCCGCTTCGATGCCGGCGCTCACCGGGCCCTGCGGCACGTCGCAACTCACCAGCGCGCGCGCCGCGCCCCGGCGCACCGCCTTGCAGGCGACGAGCAGCTCCTCGATCGTGACCTCGGTCTCGGTGGACTGGCCCCACAGCGTGGCGCCGATGGAGTCGCCCACGGAAACCATGTCCACCCCGGCGCGATCGGCGATCTGCGCGGTGGGAAAGTCGTACAGGACGACGCCGACGATTTTCCGTCCGGCACGCTTCATCCGGGCCAGCGCGGCGACGGTAAGCCTCTCCACGTCAGGAGCGGCCCGCGAGAGACCTGGCTTTTTCCAGCGTGGCAAAGCTGCGCGGCGCGCTGCACATCAGATAGCGGTAGCCTTCCTGGATGATCCGTTGTGCATTACCGGCCTCGACGTGCGGGTGGCCGACCACCACGTTGTGTTTCTTGCAGGTGGCGACGATCTGCGCCATCGCGTCGAGCACGGTCTTGTGCTCGTACTGCCGCGGCAGCCCCAGTTCCTGGGAAAGGTCGCCCTCGCCGATCAGCACCGCGCCGATGCCCGGCACGTTCTTCAGCATGTCGTCGAGGTTGGCGATGCCCGCCGTGTCCTCGATCATGAGGATCACGAAGATCTCGCCCTGCGGATTCAACGGCCACACGTCGGCGCGCTCGTAGTATTCCTGCTGCGTCACGCCCCAGTAGCGCGCGGCCTGCGTCGGCCCGTCGCCGCGGATGCCGGCCGGCTCGTAGATCGGCTTGTTCTTCAGGCGCGGGTAACGGCAGGCCGCAACCGCGTTGTAGGCCTCCTCCACCGTGCTGACGTGCGGCCAGATGATGCCGTAGTAGCCGAGATCGAGCGCCTGCTTGGCGAAGAACTGGTTCATCTCGTTGCCGTTCGGCGGGATGCGCACGGTCGGCGTGATCGCCGGCGCCGCGGTGCCGCCCTTCAGGATCTGGGCGCGGTTCAACAGATACTGCAGGCAGTCGCGCAGCACGCGAATGTCCCAGGCGTTGTGCTCGCCCTCGAACACGACGCCGTCGTACTTCGATGCCTGCACCGCGATCGCCGATTCGACGTCGGGCGGCAGGAAGGCGGTGAAAGCCTGCTGGCCGGATTCGAGCGCGCGGATGATGCCGTTCAAGCGGGGTAATGCCATGGAGGTCTCCGTATCAGAATTTTTTAGCGGGCTTGCCGCGCTTCGCCAGCAGCCTGTCGAGCCGCGGGTAGACGCGGCGCGCGTTACCTTCATACACCTTGTAGCGGTCCTGCTCCGACAGTTCCTTCAACTGGTCGACGTATTTCTTGGTATCGTCGTAGTGATGCCCGGTATTCGGGTCGATGCCGCGCACGGCGCCGATCATCTCGGAAGCGAACAGGATGTTGTCCACCGGGATCACCTTGGCCAGCAGTTCCATGCCCGGCAGGTGGTAGACGCAGGTGTCGAAATAGACGTTCTTCAGCAGGTACTCCGCGAGCGGCGGCTTGCCCATGTCCTGGCACAGGCCGCGGTAACGGCCCCAGTGGTAGGGCACCGCGCCGCCGCCGTGCGGAATGACGAAACGCAGGGTCGGGAAATCCTTGAACAGGTTGCCCTGGATCAGCTGCATGAAGACGCTGGTGTCGCCGTTGATGTAATGCGCGCCGGTGTGGTGGAAATTCGGGTTGCACGAAGAGGACACGTGGATCATCGCCGGCACGTCGAGCTCGACCAGTTTCTCGTAGATCGGGTACCAGTACCGGTCCGTCATCGGCGGGTCGGTCCACATGCCGCCCGACGGGTCGGGATTCAGGTTCACGCCGAGGAAACCCAGTTCGTTCACGAGGCGCTCGAGCTCGGGTATGCAGTTCTTCGGCGACACGCCCGGGAACTGCGGCAATTGCCCGACCGGCGCGAAATTCTCCGGCAGCAGCGTGCAGATGCGATGGATGAGATCGTTGCAGATCGTCGTCCATTGCCGGCTGATCGGCTCGGTGCCGACGTGGTGCGCCATGCCGCCGGCGCGCGGCGAGAAGATCGTGAGGTCGCCGCCCCGCTCCGTCTGGAACTTGATCTGCGGCTGCACGCTCTTGACGAGCTCCTCGTCGCTGATGCCGAGGTTCGCCGAAGCCGGCTTGCGCGCGGCATCGGCCAGCCCCGCGAGCTGCTTGTCGCGGAAC
>CAZOQY010000038.1:0-16373 GCA_964581835.1 uncultured Streptomycetaceae bacterium
CCAGGCTCGCCTCGCCGCGCTGCTCACCGCCGTCTGACCGCCAGGCGCCGCCGCGCGCCGCCCGCGCGTCGAGATCGATCTCGAACGACCAGCGCCCGCGCCGGGTCGGCGCGTCGAGCGCCTCCTTGAGCCGGATCAGGAACTCGGCGCGCGAGATCTCGGTGGCGCCGAGGCGCGCCAGGTGATCGGTGTGGACCTGGCAGTCGATCAGCTCGATGCCCCAGGCGTCGAGCTGGGCCACGCTGGCGGCGAACGCGATCTTCGACGCGTCGGGCGCGTGCGCGAACATCGACTCGCCGAAGAAGCAGCCGCCGAGCGACACGCCGTACAGCCCGCCGACCAGCGTCTCGTCGCGCCAGGCCTCGAACGAGTGCGCGAAGCCGAGCGTGTGCAGCGTGGCGTACGCCGTGATCATGTCGGGCACCAGCCAGGTGCCGTCCTGGCCGGGGCGCGGGGTCTCGGCGCAGCGCGCCAGCACGTCGGTGAACGCGGTGTCGATGCGCAGCTGGTAGGGGCGCTTGCGGATGTGCTTGCGCAGCGAGCGGTTGATGACGAGGTCGCGCGTGGTCATCACCATGCGCGGATCGGGCGAGTGCCACAGGATCGGCAGCTTGGGCCCGTACCAGGGGAAGATGCCCTGGCTGTAGCCGAGCAGGAGCCGCTGCGGCGTGAGATCGCCACCGACCGCGAGCAGGCCTTCTTCGGCCAGCTCGACCGGAGGAAAGACCAGTCGCTTGTCGAGCCGGAAGACCGGCATGGACCGGCAGTGTACCTGCGCGGCGGCACGCGCGCTTGACAGCGGCGCCGCCTCGTCGGTGAATGGCCCGTGCTCTCGATCTCTCGCGTGGGGCTGGCGCTGGCGGCCGCGGCGGTGGTGTTGCTCGGCGCCACCGCGCTGCGCGCCGAGCGCGTGCTGGGCGACGCCGGGCAGCCGTCGCTGATCTTCGGCGTCGACGTGCCCTACGACGCGCCCGACACGATGCGGCTCGAGGACGTCGAGGCGACCTGGCGCCAGCGCCTGCGCAGGTACCACCTGAAGATCGGCCTCGGCGAGCGCACGCACGAGGACGCGATCGGCGTGCGGGTCGAGGTCATCGGCGCCGGTCCCGCCGACGCGCGCATGGTGCAGCAGGCGCTGACCTCGGCCGCCCACGTCGAGCTACGGCCGGTGGTGTCGGAGACCCAGACGGCGACGGCGTGGCACATGGACTTCCGCAACCGCGAGCTCCAGCTCGACGGCGAGGTCACGATCGAGCCCGACTCGTGGGAGAGCCGTCACGGCCGCGTCTACGTCGACAGCTACGTGCGCGGACCCGACCGCGCCAGCGTCGAGCGCGCGATCGCGGTGCTGACCCAGCGCACCCCGCTGCCGCCCGACGTCGACGTCCTGCTCGAGCACGTGGTGCCGTCGTCCGACGCCGAGGACCCAAAGCCGTACGTCCGCACGTACCTGGTGAGCCGCGAGGTCATCATCGGCAACGACGACTTCGCGAACGCCGTGGTCACCTACGATCCGAACACGCTGCAGCCCGAGGTCGCGGTCGAGCTGTCGCGCGACGGCGGCGCGCGCTTCGGCGACTTCACGGCGGAGCACGTCGGCGAGAAGCTCGCCATCGTGCGCGACGGCGACGTGGTGTCGGCGCCGGTCATCATGGGCGCGATCCGCCAGGGCCGCATCACCATCACGATGGGTGGCGGTCCGCCGCAGGAGCAGAGCGACGCCGCCAGCGCCCTCGCCGCCGCGCTCAACAGCAGCGCGCGCCTGCCGCGCGGCATCGAGGCCCGGCTGGTCGGCACCCACGCCGGCTCGACCGGCGTGGTGTGGACCGCGCGCGTGATCCTCGCGCTGCTCGCCGGCGCGCTGGTGTGGTTGCTGCCGGTGGCGCTGGCGCGCGGCGGGCGCCGCTGGTTCGCCGTCGCGCCGTCGGTGACGCCGTCGCCGGGGGCGCCGCGCTGGGACGCCATGTTGATCCCGGTCGGCGTCACGGTCGCGCTGCCGGTGCTGCTGTGGTTCGCGGCCCGCGAGCTGTGGCTGCCCGGGGTCAACTCGGTCGAGGTCATGAACCTCGTCTCCCGCGGCGCCGACGCCGACATGTCGAGCTTCGGCATCTTCGCGCTCGGGATCATGCCGGTGCTGTCGGCCTTCGTGCTGGTCGAGCTGGTGGTCGCCGGCGTCGGCCTGCTGGTGCCGTCGTTCCGCGCCCGGCGCCTCGGCACGGCCCTCGATCGCCGCCGCATCGATCTCGCGGTGTGGCTGCTGGTCCCGGCGCTGGCCGCGCTGCAGGGCTACTTCATCGGCCAGTACTTCGAGTCGCTCAACAGCGCCGGCTCGACGGTGCTCTCGCACGATCGCGGCGCGGTCCCGCTGATCACGATCACCCTGATGGCCGGCGTGATGGTGCACGTGGTCGTCGCCGAGCTGATCTCGCGCCACGGCGTGTGCAACGGCTACCTGCTGCTCGGCGCCGTCGGCGTGCTGCCGCTGGTCGGCGCGCTGCTCGATCCACCGGCGGCGCTGCAGCCGCTGCCCTCCGACTTCCCGGGTCCGACGCTGCGCCTGGCGGTGCTGGCCGCGGTCGCGGTCGCGACCTTCGCGGCGGTGCGGGTGCGCAGCGTGCTCGCCGACGGCCGTCCCGGCCCGCGCCTGCCCTACACCGGCACCGTCCCCACCGAGGCGGTGCGCACCGGCTTCGCGCTGATGGCGCTGCCGGCGATGCTGTCGCCGTGGCTGGCCGAGCACATCTACGATCTGCAGGCGCGCACCAGCCGGCTGATCGAGGCCGCCGCGGTGGTGCCGCTGTCGGTGCTGGTGCTGCTGACCACGCGCGCGCCGTGGACCCGCGCCGGCGCGATCGCGACCTTCGCCTTCCTCGGCCTGCTCGCGTTCCTGCCCTACGTTAGCGGCGACGACTACCGCCTGGCCCTGCCCCTCACCCAGGGCGTCACCCTCGGCATCGTGGTCGCCGAGCTGATCGCCGGCGTGCACGCGCGCGTCGCGCTCCATCGGCCAGCGACGGTCTTCGTCGTCCACGACGTCTTCCGCGCCGACGCCGCCGCCGATCGCCTCGCCGCCGCCGGCATCCCGCACGCCGTCCTCGGCGTCCGCGCCCGCGCCGCGCTCCGCCTGCTCGGCGCCTACATCCCCGTGGAGATCCGCGTGCCCGGCGATCGCGCCGAGCACGCGCGCGCGCTGCTCGCCGACGCGTGAGGCCGGTCCGACGGGCGCGCTAAGGCCGCTTCATCAGGGCCGCGACCAGCGCCATCGCCTGCGATCGCGGCGCGCGCAACCGCAGCGCCCCCGGGATCACCAGCGAGACCTCGTCGCCGCGATGCTCGATCGTCAGCTCGACGTCACCGAACTCGACTCGCACGCTCAACACCCGCGGCCCGGCCAGCTCCGCCACCTTCAGCGCCGGCCGGCTGCCCTGCGCGAGCTGCGGCTCGGGCAGCTCGATCGGTGGAAGGACCTCTGCCGTCACACGCGGCGCCGAGGGTGCTTCGGCTTCCCTGACCCGGGGCGCCGGCTTCCGCGTGATGCTGTATCGAGATCCGTCGGACACGATCCCAACAACGGTAACGGATCTTTCTGTCCGTTGCATCATCCTGCCAGGGCTAGGCCAGTGCCTGATCCACTCCGGACGGATCGCCAAATCCGTCAATCCCGCGACCCTCGAACCGCTCTCGCGTCAAACCACCTCACACTATTGACACCGCCGCCCCGCTCGACTAGAAACCTCCAGCCTCGCGAAAGCGCGGGCGGATAGCTCAGCGGAAGAGCAATGCCCTTACAAGGCATTGGTCGCAGGTTCGAACCCTGCTCCGCCTACGAGCCTGAAAACTGGAGCGGTAGTTAAGTTGGTTATAACGCCGGCCTGTCACGCCGGAGGCCGCGGGTTCAAGTCCCGTCCGCTCCGCCAGTCGTTCCTGGCTCGAACCCGAACGCCACGAAGAGTCAGCAGCTAAAACTGCTGACTCTTTTAGGTTTTCGGGGAACGATCGCCCGGATCGAGAGCGTCAAGAATCGGCAATAGCGACCGAAGTGCGGAGGACGGGCCCGACGCTCTCGCGCTCTGGGGGAGCGGCCCTGGGCTTGACAGCCGCGCTCGCTCCCGCGATTCCGGAGAGTGAGCCGCATGAACGGGAGCGTGCTCCGGATCGGGACGGGAGCATGCTCCGGATCGACCCGGGAGCATGCTCCGGATCGACCCGGGAGCATGCGCCCGCGTCGATCCGGAGCGTGGGCTTGCAGCCGTTGTTCCGATCAGGACATCGGTGACAGATCTACGGCAATGGCGCGGCGAGCATCCGATCGAAAACCAGGACCGCGGCAGCGCGCCGAACGTCCGCTTGCTCGACGTGCATGTCGTTCGACATCCCGAATCTCAGGCGGGAGATGCTTTGCGGGTCCTGAGCCGAGCAACCGCCCGTGCCAAGAAGCCTCCCTTGGTTCCCTTCATCGAAGAGGCGGATGGCAATCGGAGGCACCACGGGCGCCTGGTCCCAACCGCGGCGCACGCGAGCTGCTCGCCTGACGGGCTGAACTCAAGGTTGCCAACCGGCGCACCGAGTTGAGCCGACGCAAGCTCTTGCCCGGTCGTGAAGTCGTGTACGCGAACGGTTCCGTCCACATCACCAATCGCGAGTCTCGAAGCGTCGCGGGAAACGATAGCCGACGTCGGCTCTTCGCCGGTGCGTATCCAACGAGAGTCGCCCATCGGACCATGGGTGAACACATTGCTACGGCCAATAGCCGCGTACTCCGCTGAAAAGGGAGCACCCACGCGCGCGGCGGCCATCCTCAAGACGGGTTCGTCGAAGACATGCTGGCTCACGCTGCCCGGCGGGAACCAGGGGCTGCTGAGAACAACGTGCCCATCTGACGTGCCGATGGCGGTCGCCGTGCCCCTGGCGAGCAGCGCTGCACACGTCGCAACATCCTCGCGCATGTCGGCATACCGCCAGAGCGTGGTGTTCTCGCCCACGTCAAGGATGCTGATCTCCCAGATCCGCTGTAGCTGACCGGTGTAGACACTGCTCGTGTACTGATACGCGCACGCCAAGCGCGTACCGAACACCTCGGGCGTGCCGCTCTGACTCCACGAGAGATGAACAAAGTCCAGATCGTCTAGCTCGGGGGTCCATACCTCCCGAGCCTCACATCGGACGCGATCGAACCGCACCACTGCGCGGTCAGCGAACGAAAGCAAAAGCGCGTCGGGATTGTGCGCGGCTTCGACACTCCGCACGGAGATACCCGGACGCACATCAAGCAGCGATACGGTCGTCGCTCGAGTCCACTCGACGACTTGACCGGCCGCCGTCCCGCCGACGAGATCGGTCTCATTGCGCCAGCTCAAGGCGGTGATTGGCGAGGGAGCGGTGGAGAGAAGAGTCACAGCGGCGGGCGGCATGGCGTCTGGCCTTGGCGGACTTTGTCTAGTGGGTCACCGAGCACGCTTGCGAGAGCCTGATCGACGTTGGACGTATCACAAGTCTCTGCCGACGGAGGGCCTCGGGGCAATCACCTCTCGGCGGCGATAGGTTCGCGCCGCACGACCGTGTGCCCGTCAGGCTCGGTGGTCATGTTCCCCGTGTTGCCACGCGCCGGCATCGAGGTCGTCGGAGGACTCGACATCGCGTGCACGTCGAATGTGGAAGCCTTGCTTGCCGACACCCAGCCCAGGGACAGGTGCAAGGCCGCCGTCGATCGTGGCAGGCACGATGAGATATCGGCCGTGCGCTTCCACATCCTCCCGGAACAGCTGCACCGGCCCAACTCGAACGTCCCGCATGCTGCACCACGCATCGGCGCCGCCGTTTTCATCGCCGACCTCGATGGCGCCGCACCGAGCGGCGGCGCGGGCCACCGCCTGAAGGTCGACACTCAGGTGGACATGGTAGGTCTGCAGCATGCCGCGTGCGTCCTCCTCGAGGATGGCGACGCGCACGAGATCGGCAGAATCAAAATGTCCTAGCGCCGCGAGCCAACGAGTGAAGATCGTGTACACCGCATCGGCCTCCTGGAAGACCAACACGAGGACCGGCGGACGCTCGGGCGGCCTAATGTACTCGACCCTTGCCCACCCAGCGCGAGACCAGAGAACACGATCGAACAGGTTCGGAACCCGGAACCGCCGCACGCCCATCCTCCTCCGCTTCAGAACGAGTAGCCGAGCGACAACTCGCCATCGATGGCGACCGGCAGCAGCGACATCAGGTCATCCACGGCCTCGACCGCGTCCTGTGCGTCGGGGTCGGTCGAGTCGGTGGAGAACCACCGCTTGGCGTACCCAGCCCCGAGGCGCAGCGTGATGTTCACGCCCATGTCGAGCTGCCACCGCTTACCGATATTCGCGGTGAGGGCGAGCTCCTTGGTGGCGACATCGAAGTGCTCCGTCGTGGTGCTGTCGCCGGTCACCGTGATGACGGTGACGTCGCCGGTGCCCATGTAGAAGTTGGTCATGACGCCGAGGAACCCGCTGTTCTGGCGTCCCCGCCAGTGCCAGCGCCAGCCGAGGCCGCCGCCGGCCGCGATGGCCCGCGCCTCGCCGTTGCCCTGGGAGGCGAACGCCCCCTCGATGACCAACCCGTGGCTGCCCCGGAGGTGCTCGACGTTCACTTCGTACGAGCCGAAGATCACACCCAGCGGGTTCAGGTTGATCGAGTTGCGGCGCTCGCGCGGTACCTCGCGGGTGATGGCCGGGTCAGCGACAGCAGGCGCAGTTGCCAGAAGGCAGGCGAGCGGAACGGTGAGAAGGAAACGAGCAGAGAACATGTCAGCTCCTCGAGCAGTCACCGGACAGATCGGTCCGGGGACCAACCCATGTCTTGGGTGGCCAGGTGTGCAGCGTCACGTCAACGCCCATGCCCGCGCTGCGTCCGGGCAGGAGCGGAAGATCAGGTCCGGGTCATCCTCGCGCGCGGCTCGTTTCGCTTGCTCGATAGTGGGCTTCCGCGGCCGACGCCATGACGAGCTTCGGCGACACGAGCGTCCAGATGAACGTGAAGCCCGGATCCTGCGTGCTCATCCGGTCAGGGAGCCGCACGTCGAGCCGGATCCGGGTGGGCGACACGAGAGGTGCACACCACGTGCCCTCGCGCTCGATGACACGAAGGGTCGCCTCGGTCGGCGCCAAGAGGTGAACTTCGGTGACCCGATCAGGCTCCACCATCTCGACCGACGCGACCTCTTGCGAGGTGCCATACGCATAGTCGTGGTACCCGACCCGCACCTCGGTGGCGGTGGCGGCCTGACCGTTCAGCGACGTGCGATAGACGGTCAGCGGCTGGTCGCGGTCGACGCGGGACCGCATGATGATCCGTACGCAGGTCTCGGCCGGCGTTACGCGCTCGAGGTTGGCGTCGTCGGCCACAACCGCCACCGAGATGCTGCTGGGCACGGACTCATCGATGTTCCCGCTGCTGTCACTCAGGTAGCCCGTGACGCGTGAGGCTGCCGGGTCCACCAGGTCCGCGTGGCGAACCGTGCGCTCGCGCACCAGGTAGCTGCCGCAACCAGGCAGGAGCGACAGGATGAGCAGCAAGCTAGGGCCCGGGTGAAGAACGCGCATCGTAGTGGACCTCCGCGCCAGGGCTCTGATCGAGGGCGACTGCGATCGCGTCGGGGCGGACCACGGCCGCCACGGCGTCGCGATCGAGGAGTTGAAGGGACCAGCGGAGATCGCCGTCGTCCGAGTAGCTGGCGACCAAGGCGCCCGTCGAACATCTCTCCCCTCACCGATGGTGACTCGTCCGTTCACGCCTGCCCGCTCCTGATGGGGTAGCTCAGGACGTAGTCAGCGAGGCGAATCGCGACCGAGAGCACGCGCTGGTCCTCGGCGCGGTGGAACACGGACACGAGCCCGGCCTCGTGAAACGTCTCTTCGAGCCCCTGGCTGCTCCCAACCTGGCCGTGACCGATGTCGGCGTCGTAGGGCTGAGGTCCGCCGCGCCGCAGCGCAGGTTCGAGCGCGAGCGCGGAATCCTCCCGCAAGATCGCGTACGCCCGCTCCAGGAACTCGGGCATGCCGGGGCGAAGACACTCGTGAAGCGCGCGCCGTACTGTGCTCCAGGCGTGCGTGACCGGGTCCCAACCGCGAATCCCTGCCCAGGCAAGAAAGATGGCGCGCATCTCGGCGTAGAGCACCGTCGAGAGCATCTGCCGGAGCACCTCTGCGCCGGTGGGGTCTGGTGGCGAGATCATCGCGAGGGGGATGCGGCCGATGCGCATGGCTCAGCCATGACCGAGAAGGTGCATGCCGAACGGGTCGTCGTCGGCAAAGCGGACGCCGGTATCGCCGGCGCGGGGGTCGACCGTCGCGCGCTCGTCGTAGAACCCATCGCCGACGCCCTGGTCGAAGTCGACCACCTCGCGTGGCTCGCCATCGCCGCGAGCCGGCCGAGGCGTGGACCGACGGGCCGCCGTCTCCGCGGCCACCGCGGCCACGGTCTTCGGGCCGGCGATGCCATCGATGTCGAGCCCCCTGGCAAGCTGCTTCTCCGCGACGTCGAGCGCGAACGCGTTGGTGGCCGGGTCCGCCGACGAGAAGATCTGCGCCGAGACCCGGAGCTGCTTGACCCACCACGGATTGCGGCGGCGCGCCTTGCGGAGCTGCCGGTCGGTCAGAAGCAGCTTCGTCGGCTCCGCCTCCACCGTCGCGCGCTCGTCGTAGAACCCGTCGTCGACGCCGTCATCGAAGTCGACCACATCGCGCTGCTCGTCGCGCAAGGACGGCGCCTTGGGCGGCAACGACTGCGTCAGGCTGCGCTTGCCCGGAGCCGGTGTGCCGGTGGCCGGTTCGTGGGATGTCGGCCAGAGGGTGGAATGCGATCGGTCATACGGCATGGTGGTGTCCGTGGTTCTCGGGTGGAAGTCGAAGGGACTGGAGCAACGGCGCTGATCGAGGCACGCCTGGCATTGGAGGAACGATCGAGGTCGCATCGCCCCGATCTTGGTCGCCCTCGCATCCGCACACGCACTCGCTTCGCCGTCCGCCGCGCATCAACCTGAAGTCACGGTAGACGCGAATCGGTCGTCTGTCTTGCGATCGGAACCCGCCGCCGATCGATCCGCGAGTTGGGTTGCACTCGCCGGACGCCGGGCTCACGCACCGAGGATGCGAGCCAGGAACTTGTTGAGCGCTTGCCGGCTGGTGCCGATGCGCGCCGCCGCCTGGGTCCGGTTGTTGGTCTCGAGCACGGCACGGATCCGGCGTTCGGCCTCGCGGATCTCGCTCAGGTTGGCCCACTCGTGTTCCGCAAGCCGGGTCACCTGCGTGTCGCCGAGGTCCTTCAGCCTGTGTGGCGACTTGTGCTCCTTCAGCAACACGTCGATCAGCTGCACGGCCTCGGCCTGCCTGCGCGCCAGGGGCGGCACCGTCATCGCTTGCGCCTCGCCGAGCTGCTGGAGGGCTCGCTGCACCGCGACGTGAGTGGGCGCGGCGATGATCGGTCGCACGAGCAGATGGGGGGACTCGCCCGCGAAGAGCTCGCTGGCGAACGACGACGTGACCTTGCCGACGGCGGCCAGGTCGACGTACACGGAGCCGAACCGGGCGGCGGTCAGCACGGGCGAGTTGCCGCGTGGCAGCTTCGACGTGATCGGCGTGAACGGGTACTCGCGCCGATCGGATGCGTCGTGGATCTTGCGCGCCAGCCACTCCTGATCGTTGTGCCGTGGGCCGATCAGCACGAGCGGGCCGCCGCCCTGGATCGTGCTGATGGCCTGGTCAACCTCATGGTGAGCCTCGAGGCCGAGGCACCAGGCCAGCGGCTGGCAGAGCCCGGCGAGCCGCCAGTCCATGGCGATGACGGCGACATCGCCGAAGTCGAGGCGCATGCCGCTGTGGACGACGAACCAGTCGTGCTGGGGCTGACGGTTGGCTTGCGTGCCATTGGTCGAGCCCGCGTCGCGGCACCACAGGCGGTCGCCGCGCCACTCGAAGACCGCGTGCTGGAGCGACACACCCTTGCCCTTGCTGGGCAATCGAACCGTCGCGCGGGGCTCCGGCGGATCGCCAGGCGCCTTCTCGCGGCCCAGGGTGAACGACACCACCGACGGCAGCGCGATGTGCTGCCCGGTTCCGCGGACCCGCAGCGCGGTGATCTTGCTCGGCGCGGCGAGACGGAATCGCGAGCTCTCGGCGACCTCGTTCGTGCCCTTCGGACCCTTCTTCGTGCGTGGTGGCTGATCGCCCATGCTTCAGCTGACTTTACGACGCCGGTCGGCCGCGTACCCCCTGGGTGCAACCCGCCCGATGCCGATCGGCGGAACGGGTTGCGCCCCTCACCGTCTCCGATGATCCGAGGCGGCGAGCGCGGCACGCCAGGAGCCGAAGGTCCATTGACGTCGAGGCTCGACCGGATCGTCGATTCGCGCGGGCCGCCCCTGCTCGTCGCTATCGCGCGTACCAGTAGAACGCAGCGTGAACCGTGCCCTCCAGGGTGCGAAAGTCCTCGCCGCCGACCGGCACGGCCAAGCTGGCGCCCATCGCGGCACCGACGATGAGCCGCCGGTTGATGCGGTGGTCGAGTCCGACGGTGGCGAGCCCGACGACATCGAGCCCGAGCTCGGCGCCGCGACCGAGGGTGTCCTCGCCGCTCACCTCGCGACTCCCGTCGGTGACGACCGGTCCGCCGCGCCGCCGGCCCTGGACACCCAGGGCCAGCCGCAAGGTCGGGATCCACACGACCCCGGGGCGGAGGGTCACGCCCGCATCGAGCCGAGTCACCTGCGACGAGATCGAGTACGGCCCGGTCACCTGTGGCCGACCGGGAGGCGCGAACGTCGTCGATGGGAAGGAGGCGCCGCCGGTCGCGAGCAGCGAGAGCGACACGTCGTACTGGTAGAGATCGCTCGTCGCGCGACTCGCGCGCACGGCCAGGCCCCCGAGCGGCGCGGAGCTGCTGTCGTCGGCCGCCGCGTCCGAGGTCACGGCCAGACCGCCGACCAGGTGCGCGTGGACCGACGTCTCGCGACGGTCCGCGTGCGCCCTCCCCGTCGCGAGCATGACCAGCGCCGCGACCACGGCGCACGAGATGCGCGTCATCGCAGCACGACCCGATCCACCGCGACCCTGCCGCGCCCGCCCGGCTCGGCGACGGCGAACGTGAGCTGCTTGCCGAGCAGGTCGCCCGAGCGCCGCACCACCACGACCCCCGAGCCCTTGCCGCCGGGGCGCACGACGCCGATCACGCCCTCGCCTGCCGCCTCTGCGGCATCGCTGGTGAAGCGCACCACGCCGGCGCGGTCGGCCTGGCCATCAAGAAGCTGTGCGGTCGCGAGGCGGTAGGGCGACTTGTTGCGGTTCTGGATCTGGAACACCACGTAGGCGTCCTCGCCGAGGAAGAACACCTCGGTGGTCTCCACCACGACGTTGTCGTCGTTCCGCTCGATGGCGTTGAGCTTCCGGACCTCGCGCCGCTGGAGCAGTCGCGCAGCGATGAGCCCGTCGGCCACCCTGGGAAGCTCGGCGTCCATCGTCTTCTGCATCTGAGCGATCTTCGCCTCGAGCTCCGCGGTCCGCTTCTTCACGCCGTCCTCGATGCGTCGCTGCACCTCGGCCTCGACGTCGGCACGCTTGAACGTAACCTGGGTCAGTGCGTTCTCGCGACTCGTCGCCACGCGCAAGACGACCGAGACCTTGATGCTCTCCGTCGCCAGCGCCAGGTTTGCCGGCCGAGCGTCCGCCTTGAGCGGGCGGATCGCGAGACTCCGGTCGCCGATCGGCTTCACCTCGTAGCCCGTAGTGTCCGAGGCCAGCGCCTTGACGATCTTGTCCGGCAGGTAGAACACGGTGACGAAGTCGGGGTGGACCGCCACATCGTACGAGCCGCCCTCGTCCACCAGGATGGTGCGCGACTGGCCGGCGTCCTGGCCGACGGCCGTGTCGACGTTCGTGATGGTGCAGCAGACCGCGAGCAGGGTCAGGACGAGCAGGCGTGCGGGTGATCTCATGGCTGGTTCCTTCCGACCGGTGTCCGGGCACCGGGTTGATGCTGTTCTCGACGCTGCCCGCGATCGGTTGCGTCCACGGTCAGGGCAGCGGGATCTCGTGGATGGTCCCGGAGGCCGAGCCCGTGCCCGTGCCGTCGCCGTCACCTCGACGCCGCTTCCTGGCGTCGACCGGCAGCAGTGCGTCCACTGGCGGAGCCGCCGCATCGACGGCCAGGGCGGCATCGGCCGCGGCGGCGTCGGCGTCGATGGATGGAGCAGCCGCCGATGCCGCATCGACAACCGCGGCCGGCGTTGCGCCTCCGTCGGGAGCCGCGCCCCTCCCGCCGCCGCCCCCCGAGGTTGCCACGACGACCGCCACCCCGAGGAGGACGACCGCGAGAATGACCCCGACGAGCAGGAACGTCGTTCTCCTCGCAGCCGTGGGGGACGCCGCCAGCGCACCCGGCGTGGCTGGCGCGGTGCGCGTCTCGGCGTTCATCATTGTGTACGGCGTGGGCCCGAGCGGCACGGTCCCGTACGCCGGCGCGGGCGGTGCCGTGATCGGTGTGCCCGCCGGCAAGACTCCCGGCGCCTCCGGCAGCTGGCCACGGCTGCGCTGGCCCGTGCGAACGGGAGCCTTCTGCGGGAAGCGCGCGATGAGCAGCTGCTCGAGCTCGCGGCGCCCATCGCGCGGTGCGTGCTGGCATCGGAGCAGCTCTTCGATCGCATCCTCCGCCGTGGCGTATCGGTGCGCCGGCTCGCGGGCCAGGAGCCTCATCGTCACCGCCTCGAGATCGGCGGGGATGTCCGGCGCCACCGACCTCGGACTCGGCACCGGCGCGAACAGCACCCGCGCCAGTGTCTCCGCCGTGTTGCCCGCCGCGAAGAGGTACTGGCCCGTCATCATCTGCCACATCATCACGCCCACCGCGAACAAGTCGCTCCGCCCGTCGAGGGGCGAGCCGTTGATCTGCTCTGGGCTCATGTACGCAGGCTTGCCCTTGATGGCCACGGACGCGCTCGCCGCGGTCGCTGCCCTGGCCTTGGCGATCCCGAAATCGGAGACCTTCACCGATCCGGACCAGCCGAGGAGAACGTTATGCGGCGAGACATCGCGATGCACCAGCCCGCGCACGCCGTCGGCGCCTGCGGGCAGGTCGTGCGCGTAGCCCAGCCCGCGCAGCACCTCGACGATCACGTAGATGAGCGATGAGAACGGCAGTCGCCCCGATTCGATGAGCGCATCCAGGTCGCGCCCCTCGACCAGCTCCATCACCAGATAGAGGCGTCCTTCGTGGTCGCGGTCGAAGTCGAGCACGCTCACGATGTTCGGGTGCTGCATCCGTGACGACAGCTTCGCCTCGTCGATGAACATCGTGCTGAACGCCGGGTTCTTCGAGGCGTCGGGCAGGATGCGCTTGATGGCCACCGCCCGTTGAAAGCCCTCAGCGCCGACGGTGTGGGCGCGGAAGACCTCCGCCATGCCGCCCGCGCCGAGCGGTGCATCGAGCACGTACTTCCCGAGCCGAATGGCGCCACCACCGCCGACCTGCGTCGCATCCCCCGGGCCTGCGGTGCTGCTCATCCTGCTTCCGCGCAGAATAGGGTGCTGTCGCGCAGGAGTCCAGTCACGCTATCCCATCGTTGTCCAGGACCCGCCGTACCTGACTGGCGTGCGTCACTGACACAAGGACCCGGGGTCGGGCCCGCCGACTCCGCGGTTTCTCGCGGGTCACCTACGCTCCCTCGACAGCTTCAACATGGCTGTCGTTCCTGGGCTCGTCGTCATGGGTCGATCAGGTTGAACGGCGGCTCGGCTGCCTTGATGTTCGGCGCCGCGGCTCGGCAAACCTGCCGCTCGACATGCGGCTGACCAGGTGCCGAACAGGCGCTGGGCGGCACCTCCGAGCTTCATGGGGACGTCGTCTCGCCGCAGGTATGCCTTGTACCCTGCAGCGGCGCGCAGCGCCTGGATCACGGCGTCGCGCGTCCACGACTGCGTCATCAAGGCGGGAGTCACGCCGGCCGCAGCACACGCGTCCCGCCAGTTCCCCCACCGTCTCTCGGCTGCGTACCGTAGTGCCGACGGAACATCACGGCGGCCGAGTGACGCACGATCGACTGCCGCCTTTCGCAGCTCGGTCACGAGCTGAGCATCGGTCCACGTGTGGCGCGAGATCTGGCCCTGGAGTCCCGCCGCGGTCAGTGCCCGCTCCCATGTCTTCCATCGCGTGCGGGCAGCTCCGGAGAGGCGCCCGGAGACGTCCTTCTGGCGCAGGACAGTCCGTCCCTTGGCGGCGCGGCGCAGTTCGTCGATCACTCGCTCGTCCGTCCAGGAATTGCGCTCGACGCGAAAGCGAACCCCGGCGTCCGTGCACGCGGCGGCCCAGCTGGGCCACCGCTTCTCGATGGCGGAAACGAGTCGGGCCGGCACGTCGCGGCGGCGGAGCTCCTTGCGGTCCCGCGCTGACCGACGCAGCTCGTCGAGAATTGACTCGCGGGTCCGCCGGACGACACGTAGTGGACGATAGGTCAGTCCGGCAGCGTTCACCGCAGCGGCATAGCCGCCGAAGATGCGCTGGGCCACCGTCTGGAACGAGGGCTCGTCAGCGAGCACGTCGCGCACAGCGAGCGAGAGCCCTCGCGCATGTCGAGCCCGCAGGAAGTCGATGGCCTCGGCTCGCGACCATGGCGCGCGCTGGCGACGCTGCGACTTCAGACCGGCAGCCGCGATGGCATCGTCCCACGATGCGAAGTGTCGGTTGACGCTCCGCACCAGGCGCTTGCCTTCGCTTCCCATCTTGTGCTGGACGTACGCGAGATGGAGTGGCGTTCCGCCACGTGACATCCTCCGCAGGGCTACGAGCACTTCCCCCTCGGTCATCAGCTCGTGCGTCGCGCGATGCGGCCAGCCTTCGAGCCCCGCCGCGCGCGCTGCGTTCTCGATCGTGCCCCATCGCCTCTCACATGTCTGCGCGTGTTTGGCGTTCGCGACTTCCGAGACCGTCATCCGGGGATGTGCGCGAGCCAGCCTTCGTAGCCATTTCTGCAATTCCTCGTCGGTGCGTACGACCTTCAGCGCGACCCGCTCCCACGCCAAGCCGGCGGCGTCGATCGCGCCGCGCCATCCGCCAAAGTGACGTTTGGCGGCCGACTTCAACGCACTGGATACCTTCGACGAGGCCAGCGGCTGACCCGTGCGCCAACGATCCTCGATCTCTCGCAGCAACGCATTCCTGCTCAACGAGGCGCCCTCGCCCATCGCCGCACGGATAGGCGCTGGAACGCCGGCGATCTCTCGCGCGCGTCGCCACGATCCGAGGTACGCCCGCGCCGCGGATACCAAGCCGATAGTTCCAGCCGCCCGGACCGCCTCTTCTCTCATGTCCTGCCCTCGGCGGTGGAGCAGCTTGATCTCGGCGAGCACTTTGGCACGCGTCCACGTGCGGCGCGGAGGCGGAGGTCGCAAGCCGGCGGCAGCGCGAGCCAAGGCGAACCTCTTCCACATCCGCATCGCCGCTTCGTAGGCCTTCGGCGACAGCGCTCTCAGCGCCCTCGCGGTCAACGAGCTCCCATCCGCGGCCGCCCGCATCGCGTGGATCACATCGGCGCGGGTCAACTTGCCGCCTGGCGCTTGCCAGCGAAGCCTGCGGCTCACGGTCGTCGTGCGGGTCATCTACGACTCCCTCATCAGCTTCAGCGCGGTCGGAGATCCTTGCGGGTGGCGAGATCTATCACCTCGCGCGCGCCTTCGTCGACGCGACCGTATGGTTGCTGCGCCTCCCAACGGCGGGAAAGAAGTGTGGCGGCGACGACGCTTCAGGCTCGGCGCCGCCGCCATCGCTCGGCGAATAGCCGCGTCGTGGACCGAGGTTCCACGTCAATTCACCCCGTGGGAATGAGGTGCAACCCTGGCCGCGATCGTCGAGCGGTAGGGATGCACTGGCTTGACTCCCCATCGGTAAGACCTGTAGAGATCTGAGCTGGTGCAGGTGACGGGGACCGTCTCTGACGAGAGCCGCCGGGCACGCTGAGCATCACGGACGACCGTCGGTCGACGTGAGCAGCTCTGCTTGCAACACCAGATCGTCGATCGCGATGGTCCGCAACCGATAGCCACACCCATCGATAGCAGTGCCCATGAACCCGAACTCCCCGACCGAATCGTCCCAGATGGTCCAGGTCCCTCCAACCAGCGGAGGCGGTGGGACCTGGTGGCGAGGCGCCCTCGCCCTCGCGACCGTCGCGCTCACCCTGACCTGCGGTGGCCCCGAGGGCACCGGCACCGAAGGGGCCCGGGTCGAGGGCGTCGCCTGGTACAGCGGGCCCGTCCGCGGCGGCACGGCGATCCTGTTCCAGGTCGTCGATGGCGTCCGGACCCGCGAGCTCGGCCGCGGCGTCACCGACGAGAACGGCGCCTTCTCGATCGAGCACGATG
>CAZOQY010000039.1:0-13496 GCA_964581835.1 uncultured Streptomycetaceae bacterium
GGTGGTGCTCCAGTGCAACAACTACGAGGTCGTCAACATGGGCGTGATGGTGCCCGCCCAGAAAATACTCGACATGGCGCGCGCGGAGAAGGTCGACATCATCGGCCTCTCCGGCCTGATCACGCCGTCTCTCGAGGAAATGGCCGGCGTCGCGCAGGAGATGCAGCGCCAGGGCTTCACGCTGCCGCTGCTGATCGGCGGCGCCACGACCTCGCGCACGCATACCGCGGTGAAGATCGCGCCGGGGTACACCAACGGGCCGACGGTGTGGGTGCCGGACGCCTCGCGCAGCGTGACGGTGTGCAGCAACCTGCTGGCGGAGGACGAGACCGCGCGGCGCAATTACCTCGACGAGCTGCGCGGCGAGTATGACCGGGTGCGCGCGCAGCACGCCGGCAAGAAAGGACCGGAGCTGATCCCGCTCGAGGAAGCGCGCGCGAACCGTTTCAGAACCGACTGGAGCGCGTATCGCGCGGTCAAGCCGTCTTTCCTCGGCTTGAAGCACCTGCGCAACTACGACCTCGCGGAGATCGCCGCCCACATCGACTGGGGCCCGTTCTTCCAGACCTGGGACCTGGCGGGCGCCTATCCCGCGATACTGGACGATGCCGTGGTGGGCGTCGAGGCGAAAAAGGTGCTGGCCGACGCGCAGCAGATGCTGAAGCGCATCATCGAGGGCAAGTGGCTGCAGGCGAACGGCGTGTTCGGGCTGTTCTACGCCAACAGCGTGAACCACGGCGAGGACATCGAGATCTACGCCAGCTCGAAGCGAGATCGCGTGCTGATGACCTGGCACAACCTGCGCCAGCAGAACCGCAAGCCCACCGGCAATCCCAACCTGTGTCTGGGCGACTTCGTCGCGCCGAAGGAATCCGGCGTGACGGACTACATCGGCGCGTTCGCGGTCACCGCCGGCCTCGGCATCGACCGGCGGGTCAAGGCCTACGAAGACAAGAACGACGACTACAACGCGATCCTGCTGAAGGCGCTGGCCGACCGCCTGGCCGAGGCGTTCGCGGAGACGCTGCACAAGCGCGTGCGCCGCGAGCTGTGGGGCTACGCGAAGGACGAGGACCTGGACGATGCGGCCCTGATCGCCGAGCAATACCGCGGCATCCGCCCCGCGCCGGGCTACCCGGCGTGCCCGGACCACACGGAGAAAGCCGGGCTGTTCGATCTGCTGCGCGCGCCGGAAGTGAAGATCGAGTTGACCGAGAGCTACGCGATGATGCCGGCCTCCTCGGTGAGCGGTTTCTACCTCGCCCACCCGCAATCGCAGTACTTCGCGGTCGGCAGGATCGCGCGCGACCAGGTCGAGGATTACGCGCGCCGCAAGGGCATGCCGCTTGCCGACGCCGAGCGCTGGCTCGCGCCGAACCTCGGTTATGAACCCGGGAAGCGCTGACCGCTACCTCGACCTCGCGCGGCTGGGCCGCAACGAGTGGTGGCGCTACGCGCTGGGCGTTTTCATCATCGCGTTCTCGTGGCTGGTGCTGGGCTACGTGCCGTACCTGCTGCTGGTCGTGTCGGGGGTGGAGACGAGCCCGCTCGCCGAGTTCGCCGCGGTCAATTTCTCCATATTCATGATGCTGGCCGGGCTGGCCGTGACGGTCAGGTTGATCCATCGCCGGCCGCTGCGCTCCCTCATCACGCCGGATGCGCGGCTCGACTGGCGGCGCGCCGGGCAGGCCGCGCTGTGCTGGGTGGTGCTGGCGGCCGCGGCCGCGGCGATCGAGCACTTCCTGTTCCCGGACCGCTACTACCTCAGTTTCGACGCGGCGCGTTTCCTGCCTTTCCTCGTGGCGGTGCTGGTGCTGACGCCGATCCAGTGCCTGGCCGAGGAGCTGGTGTTCCGCGGCTACGCGATGCAGGGGATCGGGCTGCTCACCCGGCGGCCGGCCGCGATCGCCGTCCTGAGCAGCCTCGCGTTCACCATCCCGCATCTGCTCAACCCCGAGGTCGCGCTGCACGGCACGCTCATCATGGCGGCGAACTATTTCGCGATCGGGCTCCTGCTCGCCGTCGTGACGCTGCGCGACGGCCGGCTCGAGCTCGCCATCGGCCTGCACGCCGTCAACAACGTGTTTCTGGCGCTGGTGGCGAACTACGAGGGCTCGGCCCTCGCGACCGAATCCATCTACACCGCCCGCGAACTCGACCCGGTCTATTCGCTCGTCACGCTGGTCCTGGGCGGCTGGGTCTTTTACCGCTGGGTTTTCCGGCGCGCGCCGGAAAACCCATAGGAATACGCCGCATGCGGCGGTGTTAGCGTTGCATCCGGCGGCTGGAAAGCACCGTATCATTGCAGAGCGCCGTCCATCGAATAGCCATCAGGGAGGTTTCATGACCAGTAAGCGAACGATTAGTCTCGTGGTATCAGCGGCTTGTATTGCGGGGGGCGCGCTGCTCGCGGCGACCGGCGCGGCCGGACCTGAGGACATCAGCTTCCCGCAGGGCTGGGAAAAGTGGCAGCAGTACGGCCAGGTGGACCGGCACGACACCAAGCAGTATCGCGAGCTCTACGCCAAGCCGGAGGTGATCCGGGCGGTGCGCGAGGGTCGGCCGATTCCGAACGGCGCGGTGCTGGTGATGCCGATTTACGCCGCGAAAGCGGACGACAAGGGCAACCCGGTCAAGGACGCGAAGGGCCGTTTCATCAAGGACAAGCCCTTGATGGTCGGCGTGATGGAGAAGCGCGCGGGCTGGGGCGCGAAGACGCCGGCCGAGTGGCGCAACGGCGACTGGCAGTACTCGATGTTCCTGCCCGACGGCAAGCCCAACCAGAAGGCCAACGCCAACATCAAGGCCTGTTTCGAGTGCCACAAGCCGCACGAGGGCCAGGATTTCGTCATCTCGCTGGCGAGCCTGTCCGGCACGGCCCTGGGCGTGGCGAAGCGGCCGGCGGGACCGGGCACCGTCGCCATCGCCGAATTCCTGTTCGGGCCCGAGAAGATCGTGGTCAAGGCCGGGCAGACCATCAGCTGGACCAACGTCGACGACTCGCCGCACCAGGTCACGGTCCAGGGCGAGACGACGCTGCGCACGCCGGTGGTACTGAAAGGCCAGAGCACCGAGTTGAGATTCGATTACCCCGGCACCTACGGTTACATCTGCGGCCTGCACCCGGCCATGAAGGGGACGATCGAAGTCACCAAATAGTGTTAAAAGCGGACGCCTCCAGCGCCGCTTTAACCTGCGCGGGTTCGAACGGGCGTAGTTCCGCCGTTCAACCCGCGCTTTAATTTCAGTCGCCGATTTCGCCGCCGTCGGTCCGGGTGATCGCGATCACGGCCGGCCGGGGCGGCATGTCGTTCCTGAAGTCCGGCCAGCGCGTGGACGGCTTGTCGTAGGTGGACCCCTTCTCGTCGGCCGGGTGCTGAATGGCGAGGAACAGCGTACGGCCGTCGGGCGTGAATTCGGGCCCGCAGATCTCGGCCCCGCGCGGCGCGCTGAAGAAATTGCGCGTGATTCCCCGCCGCGGTCCCGAGGTTTCCGCGGCATAGACGCTGTCGGCGAATCCGGCCCAGTCGTCCTGGCCGTCGGTCGATATCCAGATGCGCCCTTTCGGGTCGAACGCGACGTTGTCCGGCGCCACCAGCCAGCCGTTCGCCGTCACCGCGCCCTGGTAGCGCGCGCCGTGCGCCGGGTCCGCGGGGTCGCCGCCGAGCAGGAAGAACTCCCAGCGGCATTCGGTTGCGCCGTGGTCGGGCTTGCCGTTCGCGAGCGGCGGCACGATCTCGATGATGTGCCCCCAGCGATTGGGGCCGCGCGGATTGGCCGCGTTGATTTCCTCCGTCTTGCGCCGCTCGTTAAAAGTAAGGACGACGTAAACCCGCCCCGTCTCCGGGTGCGACTCCACGTCCTCGGGCCGGTCCATGGGCGTCGCGCCCAGGAGGTCGGCGGCGCGCCTCGCCTCGAGCACGACGTCGGCCTGGCTTGCGAATCCGTTCGCCGCGGTGAGCGGTCCCTGGCCGTGCACCAGGGGCAGCCAGGTCATCCTGCCGCTGGCCTCGAATTTAGCGGCGTAGAGCGTGCCCTCGTCGAGGAGATCGCGGCTCGCCGCCGGATTGGCCGGGTCGTGGCGCCCGCGCGTGACGAACTTGTAGACGTACTCCATGCGCTCGTCGTCGCCGGAGTAAACCGCGACGCGCCCGTCGTGGCTCATCGCGGTGGTGGCGCACTCGTGCTTGAAGCGGCCGAGCGCCGTGCGCTTGACCGGCATGGATTTCGGGTCGTACGGGTCGATCTCCACCACCCAGCCGAAGCGGTTCGGTTCGTGCGGCTCGCGGTCGAGGTGGAAGCGGTCGAAGTGGCGGCCCCAGAGGTAGCGCCCGCGGCCGTTGATGCCGTAGCGCTTCCATGCCGCCGCTTCCGCGCCCTTGCCGGCATCGCCGGTGAAGTAGTTCTGGATGTTTTCCTCGGCGGTCAGCACCGTGCCCCAGGGCGTGACGCCGCCGGCGCAGTTGTTGAGCGTGCCGACGATGCGCGTGCCGGCCGGGTCGGCCGCCGTGCGCATCCGGGCATGGCCCGCGGCGGGGCCGGCGACGCGCATCGCGGTGCTGCGCGCGGTGATGCGGCGGTTGTACGGGCTGTCGCCGACGACGCGCCAGGCGTTGCCGCTGCGGGCGATCTCGATCACGGAGTGTCCCTGCGAGGCCATTTCGACCTCCATCTGGTCGCGCGTCATCGCCTTCGCGTAGTTGGCCGGCGTCATGCCCGGCCAGGCGAGGTAAGGCGTGTTGCGCTCGTGGTTGACGCACAGCAGCCCGCGGCCGGAACCGCGGCTAGCGCGCGGCAGCGGCATGAAAGCGATGAAATCGTTGTCCATGCCGAACTGGACTTCCTGCTCGGCGGCGGTCTGCGCGCCGGGGCGGAATGCCGGGCCGCCGCTGCGGATAGGGTCGCCCCAGCGGATCAGCACCTGGGCCTCGTAGCCGGGCGCGAGATGATGCCGCTCGTCCAGGAAGCGGCCGATCTCGGTGAACGACAGCGCGCCGCCCCCGTTTCCACCGCGCCCGCCGGGCGCGGCGCAACCGAACAGGCCGAACAGGCCGGCGGCGGCCATGCCCTTCAGCGCGGTGCGCCGGCTCATGCGCGCCTCGATCACGTCGGCGAGGGTGGGGCCGCCCGTGGAGTTGACGACGGGATTGACGATGCGGTCGTCGTCTTCGATGGGGTGGATTTTCATCGCGCGCTCCTCGAGGGTGGGCAGGCCGTCATCATAGCTCCGCGCGGAACCCGGCGGGAAGGGCACGCTACAATGCGCGCGTTTCCTTTTTTCCGCGCGAGACCCCATGAACGCATTGCTGGCCCATCCCGTCGCGACGACCGTGCTGATGCTGGCGGCGCTGTATTTCATTTTCCGGGGGTAGAATCCCGGCACGATGCACCTGCACATCCTCGGCATCTGCGGTACTTTCATGGGCGGCCTCGCGCTGATCGCGCGCGCGGCCGGCCACCGCGTGACCGGCTGCGACGCCAACGTCTACCCGCCGATGAGCGATCAACTCGAAGCCTCCGGCATCGGGTTGATCAACGGGTGGAGCGCGGACCAGATCGCGCTCCGGCCCGATGTTTTCGTCATCGGCAACGTGGTGACGAGGGGTAATCCGCTCATGGAGGAAATCCTCGAGCGGGGATTGCCGTACGTGTCCGGCCCGCAGTGGTTGAAAGACAACGTGCTGGCCGGGCGCTGGGTCGCGGCCGTCGCCGGCACCCACGGCAAGACCACGACCGCGTCCATGCTCGCCTGGATCCTGGAGGAATCCGGGCTGGCACCCGGATTCCTTATCGGAGGAATACCAAGCAACTTTGGCGTATCGGCGCGACTGCCGAACCCGATTTCGGTGGCCGCAGGATCGACTGCTGGATTTGGTCTCGCGAAGCGAGACGTTAAGAAGGGAGAAACGCCGGACATTTCTCCCTTCTTCGTGGTCGAGGCCGACGAGTACGACACCGCGTTCTTCGACAAGCGCTCGAAGTTCGTTCATTACCCGGCGCGCACCGCGGTGCTGAACAACCTCGAATTCGACCACGCCGACATCTTCCCGGACCTGGCCGCGATCGAGACGCAGTTCCATCATTTCGTGCGCACGCTGCCGAAGAGCGGGCTGATCGTCGCGAACGGGCGCGACGAGGCGCTCGCCCGCGTGCTCGCGCGCGGCAGCTACACGCCGGTCGAGCGCTTCGGCGTCGATGACGGCTGGAGCGTGGGCGCGCAGCATGTCGACGGTTTCGACGCGCGCTGGAAGGGTGCGGTGCAGGGGCGGGTGGCGTGGACGCTGACCGGCGCGCACAACCAGGCCAACGCGCTCGCCGCCATCGCGGCGGCGCGCCACTGCGGCGTCGCGCCGGCGCAGGCCATCGCCGCGCTCGACGCGTTCGAGGGAGTCAAGCGCCGCATGGAGATGCGCGGCATCGCAAACGGCATCGCCGTTTACGATGATTTCGCGCACCACCCGACGGCGATCCAGACCACGCTCGAAGGCCTGCGTTCGAAAGTGGGCGCGGAGCGAATCCTGGCCGTGATCGAGCCGCGCTCGAACACCATGAGGCTCGGCGCGATGAAAGACCGGCTCGCGGCAAGCCTGGCGGCTGCGGACAGGATTTTCTGCTACAGCGGCGGCCTCAAGTGGGACGCCGGGGTCGTGCTCGCGCCGCTGGGGGCGAAAGCCACGGTAGACGGCGATCTCGACAGGCTGGTCGAGGCGATCGCCGGCGATGCGCGTCGCGGCGACCACGTCCTCGTCATGAGCAACGGCGGCTTCGGCGGCGTCCACGAGAAACTCCTCGCGCGGCTTGCCGGGGGGGGCAGGTGAACGACGTCAGGGATTTCACGCTCATCCTGCGCTCGCGTTTTCCGATCGTGGTCGTGGAGACGCACGAGGAACCGCAGGTGCTGGAATTGATCGAACGCGCCGCGCGGCTCGAGAGCCAGGCGCTGTTCATCTGGAATGCGGCCGATGGCCTGCGCCGCCGGGAGAGCCGGCAGCCGCTGGCGCCGGGTGGCCGCGGCGAGGCGGCGGTTCCCGCGATGATCCCGGAAACACGCGATATTGCCGGGGTGCTCAAACACATCTACGCCACATCCCAGAACGGCATCTACGTGCTGCTTGACGTCCATCCGTATCTCCAGGACCCGATCAACCTGAGGCTGATCAAGAACGCCGCGCAGGAATACGGCAAGACGGCGCGCACGATCGTCATGGTCGGACACAAGATCGAGCTGCCCGGCGACCTGCGGCGGTTGTCCGCGCGCTTCGACCTGGTGCTCCCTGATGCGCAGGCGATCCGGGCGCTCGTGAAGGAAGAGGCCGAGGCCCACGCCATGGGCGGTGGGGTGAAGTTGAAAGGCCAGCAGGAGACACTGGACCTCCTGGTGCAGCAGCTCGCCGGACTCGCACTCGAGGACGCGCGGCGCGTGGTGCGGCAATGCATACGCGACGACGGCGCGTTGACCGTCGAAGACATGGCGCGCGCGCTGAAGGCGAAGCAGGACCTGCTCGGCGCGAACTCGGTGATCGACGTCGAGCTCGAGACCACCCGCTTCTCGGATGTGGCCGGCCTTGTCCACCTCAAGCGCTGGCTCACGCAGCGCCGTCCGGCGTTCACTGGCGATGCGAAAGCGATGGGGCTCGATCCGCCCAAGGGCGTGCTGCTGCTCGGCGTGCAGGGCGCGGGCAAGAGCCTCGCCGCGAAGGCGGTGGCCGGCACCTGGGGCGTGCCACTGCTGCGTCTCGATTTTTCCACCATTTACAACAAGTGGCTGGGCGAGACCGAACGTAACCTGCGCGAGGCGCTCAAGTTCGCCGACGCCATGGCGCCGTGCGTGCTGTGGATGGACGAGATCGAGAAGGGGGTCGCCACCGGCTCGTCCGACGGCGGCGAGTCGCGGCGCCTGCTGGGAAGCATCCTCACCTGGATGGCGGAACGAAGCTCGCGCGTGTTCATGGTGGCGACCGCCAACGACATCGAGCAGTTGCCGCCGGAACTGATCCGCAAGGGCCGCTTCGACGAGATTTTCTTCGTCGACCTGCCGGATGTGGCCACGCGCGCCGAGATCCTGCGGATCCACCTGGCAAGGCGCAAGCAGGACGCGACCGCGTTCGATCTCGACAGGCTCGCGCAGGCGTCCGAATACTTCTCGGGCGCCGAGATCGAGCAGGCGGTCGTTTCCGCGCTCTACGAGGCGGTCGCCTCGGGCCAGAAGCTCGCCACGGAGCACGTGCTGGCCGAAATGCAGCGCACGCGCCCGCTCGCCATCGTCATGGCGGAGAAGATCGCGGCACTGCGCGAATGGGCGCGCGACCGCACGGTGAGCGCGGGCTGAACCGTCGGAACCGCCGGAATCATCGGAAAGGAAACATGACTTCAATACTGGATCGCGACAACCTCGGCGCGTTCTGCCGCCACACGCACATCGAGATGCAGGGCGCGAGCGGCGGCCCGCTCGCGGGCCTCGCCTTCGCCGCCAAGGACATCTACGACGTTGCGGGCGCGAAGACCGGGTTCGGCTGCCCCGACTGGTTCAGCACGCACGAGCCGGCTGCACGCACCGCCCCGGCGGTGCAGAGGCTGCTCGACGCCGGCGCGCGGCTCGCCGGCAAGACGCACACCGAGGAAATGGCGTGGAGCCTGACCGGCGAGAACGCGCACTACGGCACCCCGGTCAACGTCGCGGCGCCCGGGCGCGTGCCGGGCGGTTCCTCGTCGGGCTCGGCCGCGGCAGTGGCGGCGGGCCTCGTGGATTTCGCGCTCGGCAGCGATACCGGCGGCTCGGTGCGGCTGCCGGCCAGCTATTGCGGCATCCTCGGCATCCGGCCCACCCACGGTCGCATTTCCCTGGAAGGCGTGTGCCCGCTCGCGCCGAGCCTCGATACCTGCGGCTGGTTCGCGCGCGATGCCGGCGTGTTCGAGCGCGTCGGACGCGTGCTGCTCGGCGACGACGCGCCTGCGCGCAAGCCGGGCCGCCTGTTGCTCGCGCGCGATGCGTTCGCGCTCGCCGACCCGGGCGCGGAGGCGGCGTTGAAGCCGGCGCTCGAAAAAGTGGCCGCGCTCCTCGGTCAGCCGGAAACCGTGACTGTGGGAGACGAATCGCTTGCGCAGTGGACGGATTATTTTCGATTTCCGCAGGGCGCCGAGGCGTGGGCGGCGCACGGCGAGTGGATCAGGCGGGTGAAGCCGCAGTTCGGGCCCGCGATCAAGGGACGGTTCGAATGGGCCGCGACCGTGAAGCCGGAGGACGTGACGCGGGCGCGCGCGCGGCGCGAGGAAATCACCCGGCGCATGGACGACCTGTTGCGGGACGGCGCAGTGCTGGCGCTGCCGAGCGCGCCGGGCGCGGCGCTGCCGTGCAACTCGCCGCCCGAAGTGGTGGACGGCCTGCGCGCCCGCGCGCTGCCGATGCTGTGCATCGCCGGCCTCGCGCGCCTGCCACAGGTCTCGCTGCCGCTCGCCACGCTGGACGGCTGCCCGCTCGGGCTCTCGCTCGTCGCCGCGCGCGGCAACGACACGATGCTGCTCGCACTCGCGAAAAAACTGATTTGAACCGCCAAGGCCGCCAAGAGAAGCAAAACAGATGTAACCGGGATCGGAAAAGGTGTCAGGAACCTTTTTCAGAGGGTGTTGCCAGCCAGCGACTAAAAAGGTTCCTGACACCTTTTCCGAAAAAATGCTGATCTACATCCACGGCTTCAACAGCTCGCCCGCATCATCCAAGGCGCAACTGCTGAAAGCGCGGCTGGAAGCGCGGGGGCGCGGCGCTGAGTTCGCCGCGCCGGCCCTGTCGCCCGATCCGGCGCAGGCGGCGAAGCAGCTCGACGCACTCGCGGCGCGGCATGCCGGCGCCGCCCTGGTGGGCAGCTCGCTCGGCGGCTACTACGCGACCTGGCTTGCCGAGAAGCACGGCCTCAAGGCGGTGCTGCTGAACCCGGCGGTGCGGCCGTACGAGCTGCTCGCGGGCCATCTCGGCGTGCAGCAGAATTTTCATACCGGCGAGCGCTACGAATTCACCATGCAGCACGTCGCAGCGTTGCGCGCGCTGGAAGTCGACTCCATCACGCCCGCCCGTTACCTGCTGATCGCGACGACCGGCGACGAGGTGCTCGACTATCGCCTGGCGGTGGCGCGCTACCGGGGTTGCCGGCAAATCCTGATCGAAGGCGGCGACCACGGCCTGTCCGGGTT
Organism: uncultured Streptomycetaceae bacterium; assembly: GCA_964581835.1. GTDB lineage: Bacteria > Pseudomonadota > Gammaproteobacteria > Burkholderiales > SG8-41 > SG8-41. The sequence goes on from CAZOQY010000039.1 coordinate 10,186, forward strand.
CGGGCAATACGTCGATACGGCGCTCGCGTTCTGCGGTGCCGGCGGCTGAATTCGACTTGCCATACCGCGGCGGCATGCCGTTGCCCGTGCTTCCCGCTTGGGCGTAGCATGAAGGTTCCCGCGAGGGGTTTGTTCAACCGGGGCACAACACAACAACATTGCCCCATCTCAGGAGGATGGTCAGATGACCGCTTGGATCCGATTGCTGCGTTTCCCGCTCGCCGCGCTGCTGGCGGCGTCGTTCCTCGTTACCACGGCCCACGCGCAGAAATGGGGCCGGCTCGCGCCGTTCCCCGAGGCGTCGGAAGAACTCTACGGCGTCGCGGCCAACGGCAAGTTCTACGCCTTCGGCGGTCTCGCGCCCGGCTGGACGCCCAAGGGCCTGATGTACGAGTACGACCCGGACGGCGACGCGTGGACCAGGAAGAAGAACATGCCGCTCGCGCTGCATCACCCGGCCTGGGTCGAGCTGAACGGCAAGGTCTACCTGTTCGGCGGCTTCACCAAGCCGGAGAAGGGCCCCTCCGCGTGGGTGCCGATCGACAATGCCTGGGAATACGATCCTCGCAACGATACCTGGAAGCCGCTCGCGCCGATGCCCGGCAAGCGCGGCGCGGCCGTGGCCGCGGTGGTCGGCGGCAAGATCTACGTGATCGGCGGCGCGGGCGTTCATCCCGGCTCCAAGGAGACCGCGCTGCATCCGGCGCGCCCGCACCGCTCGGTGGACACCAACCAGGTGTACGACCCGGCGTCCAACACGTGGGAGACGCGCCAGACCATGCCCACGGCGCGCAATCATTCCTTCGTCGGCGTCGTGAACAACAAGATCTACGTCATCGGCGGGCGCCTGGGCGCGGCTTTCATCACGCGCGCGAGCAACACCGGCATCGTGGAGGAATACGACCCGGCGACCGACCAGTGGGGTGCGCTCAAGGCCTCGATGCTGCATCCGCGCAGCGCGGGCGCTTCGGGCACGTTCAAGGGGAAGATCTACGTCGCGGGCGGCGAGGAGCGTTCCAGCGGCCCGTGGCAGCGGACGTTCCGCGCGGTCGAAGCCTACGATCCGCGTACCAACACCTGGTCCATGCTGCCGGACATGGTGTTTCCCCGCCACGGCCTGGCGGGCGACATCCTGAACGGCAGGTTTCACCTGGTGAGCGGCGACGCGGCTTCCGGCGGCGCGCCCGGCACGCACATCGACTCCGATGTGCACGAAGTGCTCGATATCGAGGCGAAGTAGGCGTTTGCGGCGCGGCCGCCGCCGCGCCATCACTTATAATTGACGGGCGCAACCGTTGCGGTTGCGCCCGTTTTTTCTTCCCCCGATCCCCTCCCCAAGCCGTCCCATGAACGTTTTCTACGAAGAAGAGGGTTCGTTCAAGGTCGGCGTCGTGCTGTCCGACCAGGACACCTCGCTGCAGGTCGAGGCCCCGCACGGCAAGCGCTCGAAGGTGAAGGCTTCCAGCGTGCTGTTCCGTTTCGACGCGGGCGGCCTCGCGCATTTCATGGACGAGGCGCACAAGCTCGCGGAGGGCATCGACGCGGATTTCCTGTGGCAGTGCGGCGGGCAGGAGGAGTTTTCGTTCGACGCGCTGGCAAAGGATTACTTCGGCCGCGCGCCGGCGCCGGTGGAGTCGGCGGGCCTGCTGCTGAAGCTCCACGGCTCGCCCATGTATTTCTACAAGAAGGGCAGGGGGCGCTACCGGCCGGCGCCGCCGGAGGCGTTGGCCGCCGCGCTCGCCTCGGTCGAGCGCAAGCGGCGCGAGGCCGAGATACGCGAAGGCTACGTGGCAAGTCTTCTGGCATCGACGCTGCCCGAAGCGTTCAGGCCGGTGCTCCGTCAGCTGCTGTACCGGCCGGATAAGGCGAGCGCGGAGTGGAAGGCGCTCGACGCGGCGTGCGAAAGTCTCAGGCTGACCCCCGCACGCCTCCTGGAGAAATGTGGAGCGCTCGCCTCCCCGCACGACTATCACCTGGACCGCTTCCTGTTCGAGCATTTTCCGCGCGGCACGGCGTTTCCCGCGATGGACGTGCAGGCGCCGCCGGACCTGCCGCTGGCCGGCGTCGAGGCGTTCAGCATCGACGATGCGTCCACCACCGAGATCGACGACGCCCTGTCGGTGACCAGGCGGCCGGACGGATCCGTCACCATCGGCATCCACATCGCCGCCCCCGCGCTCGGCATCGAGCCGGGATCCGCGCTCGATGCCGCCGCGCGCGAGCGGCTGTCCACGGTTTATTACCCGGGCGGCAAGATCACCATGTTGCCGGAGGCGGCAATTGCCGCCTACACCCTGTCCGGGGGCGGCGAGCGGCCCGCGCTGTCGCTGTACCTGGAAGTCGCGACAGACGGCGCGATCGCGTCGCACGCGACGCGCGTCGAGCGGGTGCGCATCGCGGAGAATCTGCGCCACGACGCGCTGGAGGCGGCGTTCAACGAGACGACGCTGGCCGCGGGGCGCGTCGAGCATCGCTACGGCGATGAGCTCACGACCCTGTGGCGCATCGCTTCCGCGCTCGAGACCGCGCGGCGCGGCGGCGCGGCCGAGCACGAGGCGCGTCCCGAGTACAGCTTCCACGTCGAGAACGACCGCGTGCGGATTTCGCAGCGCCGCCGCGGCACGCCCATCGACCGGATCGTCTCCGAGCTGATGATCCAGGCGAACGGCACCTGGGGGCGGCACCTCGCCGGGCACGGCGTCGCCGCCATCTACCGCGTGCAGGGCGGCGGCAAGGTCAGGATGAGCACGGTGCCGGCGGGGCACGAAGGACTGGGCGTCGAGGGCTACGCCTGGACGAGCTCGCCGCTGCGCCGCTACGTCGATCTCGTGAACCAGCGGCAGTTGATCGCGGTTACCCGCGGCGAGGCGCCGCACTACGGCGCGGGCGACGAGCGCCTGCTCTCGGCCATGCGCGATTTCGATGCGGCCCACGAGGCGTACGGGGAGTTTCAGCGCCAGATGGAGCGTTACTGGTGCCTGCGCTGGCTCACGCAGGAGGGGGTGCGCACGGTCACGGCCGCCGTGATCCGCGAGAGCCTGGTGCGGTTCGACGACTTGCCGCTCGTCGCGCGCGTGCCCTCGCTGCCCCCCCTTGCGCCGGGCACCCGGGTCGAGCTCGCGCTGTCGGAGCCGGACCTGCTGGAACTCGCCTTGCCATGCGAATTCCGGCGCCAGGTGACGGACTGATTCGCGACTTCACTTTAGATTAGTTGCACAAGTCACAGATATTTAAAGTATTTCCAGGCATAGTTTCGGGCGGTACGCTAGAATGGTCCGCATGGGATTGTTATCCGACCGGAAAGTCGTGCC
>CAZOQY010000039.1:13506-16013 GCA_964581835.1 uncultured Streptomycetaceae bacterium
GCCGTTGAGGCGGCGGGCCAAGCACGCGCGGCATGCGCCGTGGCAGGTTGCCGTCGAGCGGCTCGAAGCGCGCGTCGCCGAGCTCGAGCGCGGCATGGCCGCGTTCGACCGGCGCATGAACGCGCTCGGCAAGCACGGCCGCCTGAAGACCTCGCTGGCGGCGTCGGCGCTCATTCATTTCTTCCTGATCCTCGGCGTGAGCTTCACGATGCCCGATCCGAACCGGCTGTTCGCGCAGCAGCCGCTGGAAGTGACGCTGGTCAACGCGAAGAGCGAGTCGCGGCCGCAGAAGGCCGACGCGCTGGCCCAGGCCAACCTCGACGGCGGCGGCAACACCGACGCCAACCGGCGCGCGAAGAGCCCGCTGCCGGTGCCGCGCGACGCGAAGGAAGCGGCCGATCTCACCATGGCGCAGAAGCGCGTGGAGCAGCTCGAGCGCGAGGCGAAGCAGCTGATGACGCAGTCGAAGTCGAAGACCGCGGTCGCCACCGTGCCCGAAGCGCCGCAGCCGAAGGAAGAGCCGCAGGTGGCGCCGAACACCGCCGACATCATGAGCCGGAGCCTCGAGATTGCCCGGCTGGAGGCGAGCATCGCGCGCGAGTGGGAAAGCTACCAGCAGCGGCCGCGGCGACGTTTCGTCGGCGCGCGCACCCAGGAGTTCCGCTTCGCGCGCTACGTCGAGGACTGGCGCAGCAAGGTCGAACGCGTGGGCGAGACGAATTACCCCCAGGCCGCGCGCGACCAGAAAATGTACGGCAGCCTGGTGGTGACGGTGTCGATCAAGTCCGACGGCACGCTCGAGCGCGTCGACATCAACCGCTCCTCGGGGCAGCGCATTCTCGACGCGGCCGCGCTGCGCATCGTCCAGCTCGCGGCGCCGTTCGCGGCGTTCCCGGCCGATATCGCCAAGGACACCGACGTCATCAGTATCACCCGCACCTGGATATTCACCCGCTCCGACCAGTTCGTCTCGGAATAACCCATGTCGCAGGTCGCGAGTCGCGCGTCACGGGTTCGACACCAGCATGGCGCGAAACTTGTGACTCGTGACTCGTGACATTCAATGACTGACCGCTACGCCGTCATCGGTAATCCGGTGGAGCACAGCCTGTCGCCGGAAATCCACGCCGCGTTCGCGCGCGCGACCGGCCAGGACCTCGACTACGGGCGGCTGCGGGCGCCGCTCGACGGCTTCCGGGCGACCGCACTCGGTTTTCGTGACGCGGGCGGCAAGGGGTTGAACGTCACGCTGCCGTTCAAGCAGGAGGCGTGGCGGCTCGCCGACACCCATTCCGACGGCGCGCGCGCGGCCGGTGCGGTCAACACGCTCAAGTTCGAGGGCGGGCGCATCCATGGCCACAATACCGACGGCGCGGGCCTCACGCGCGACCTCAAGGACAACCTCGCCTGCGCGATCCGCGGGCGGCGGGTCCTGCTGATGGGCGCCGGCGGCGCGGTCTACGGCGTGATGGAGCCGCTGCTGCGCGAGCTGCCGCAGTCGGTGATCGTCGCCAACCGCACGCTCGACAAGGCCGCCGCCCTCGTCGCGCATTTCGGGAAGCTGCATAAGTTCGCCGCTCATGGCGTCACCGCGGTGACCTACGCGGCGCTGGCAGGCTCGCGCTTCGACATCGTCGTCAACGCCACTTCCGCGGGGCTCGCCGACGTCATGCCGCCGCTGCCGCGCGACGTGTTCGCGCCGGGGGCGCTCGCCTACGAGATGGTTTACGGCCGGCAAACGCTGTTCATGCGCTTCGCGACCGAGTGCGGCGCGCGCGCCGTGGACGGCCTCGGCATGCTGGTCGAGCAGGCGGCCGAATCGTTCTTAATCTGGCGCGGCGTGCGGCCGGCGACGAAGCCGGTCATCGACCGGCTGCGTGGAGAGGGGAGAGGAGAGAGGAGAGAGGTGTAAGGGTTATGACGCTCTTCGGCATTCGCACCTCCCGCCTCACTCCTCCCGCCTCCCGCAGATGAAATCGCTTCTGCGGTGGACCTGGTACACCCTCCTGCTGGCGCTGATCGCGGTCGTCGCGGTGCAGTTCTGGTTCCTCGCGCACATATGGTACTGGGCCGACCACAACCCGGAGAGCACGGCGTTCATGCGCGCGCGGCTGGCGATCGAGCGCAAGGACGATCCCGGGGCGAAGCTCGCCCATCGCTGGGTTCCCTACAACCGCATTTCCGGGCATCTCAAGCGCGCGGTGGTCGCTGCGGAGGACGACAAGTTCGTGGACCACGCCGGTTTCGACTGGGAGGCGGTGCAGAAAGCCTACGAGCGCAACGTCAAGGAAGGCGAGGTCGTGCTGGGCGCCTCGACCATCTCGCAGCAGCTCGCCAAGAACCTGTTCCTGCCCGCGCACCGCGCCTGGTGGCGCAAGGCGCAGGAGGCGGCGATCACCGTGATGCTCGAGACCGTGCTGACCAAGCGCCGCATCCTCGAGATCTACCTCAACGTCGTCGAGTGGGGCGACGGCGTGTTCGGGGCCGAAGCCGCCGCCCGCTATCAC
>CAZOQY010000040.1:0-216 GCA_964581835.1 uncultured Streptomycetaceae bacterium
GCCGCAAGTCGAACCACTTCGCGGCCTACCGCCAGGTCGCGGAAGAGTTCGCCGGGCTGATCGGCATCGACCCCTGGCTCATCAATCCCTACTTCGAGAAGTGCGGCAAGATCAACTTCCAGGAGAAAAAGGGCGAGGAGTGCCTGGAGGGCTACGTCACCGAGATTCTCGACGACGTCCGCGCCAAGTACCAGGAATACGGGATCAAGCAGGACC
>CAZOQY010000040.1:226-15738 GCA_964581835.1 uncultured Streptomycetaceae bacterium
GCATCATGACGGTGAAGGACCCGTCCGAGGTGCGGGGGCTGAACCGCAAGCAGCGCAACAAGATGGCCGTGGTCAAGGAAGGCCTCGAAGTGCACGAGGTGATGGTGCAGGAAGGCGTCTACACTTTCGAGAGCGTGGACGACGCGGTGGCCGAGCCGGTGGTCTACATGATCGATCACTTCGTCGTCGGCGGCTTCTACCGCGTGCACACCAGCCGCGGCCAGGACCAGAACCTCAACGCGCCCGGCATGCAGTTCAAGCCGCTCGCCTTCGCCGAGCCCTGCTCCTCTCCCAACCCGGACGACCCGGGCTGCCCGCCCAACCGCTTCTACGCCTACGGCGTCATCGCGCGGCTGGCGCTGCTCGCGGCCTCGATCGAGCTCGAGCAAACGGAACCCGAAGCGGCCGCATGAAGATCGCGTTCGTCGCCGACCCGCTCGACGACTTCAAGCTCTACAAGGACACCACCTACGCCATCATGCGCGAGGCGGTGGCGCGCGGCCACGCGCTGTACGCGCTCGAGCAGCAGGACCTGTCCTGGCGCCGCGGCTCCGTCTACGGCAACGCCCGCCGCATCCGGCTCACCGGCAGGCAGTCGGACTGGTACCGCGCCGGCAAGGCCGAAGACCTGCCGCTGCGCAAGTTCGACGCGGTGCTGATGCGCAAGGATCCGCCGTTCGACATGGAGTACGTCTACAGCACCTACCTGCTCGAGCTCGCCGAGGCCGAGGGCGCGCGCGTGTTCAACCGGCCGCGCGCGATCCGCGACTGGAACGAGAAGATGGCAATCACCCGCTTCCGGCAGTTCGCGGCGCCGACCGTGGTAACGCGGCGGGAAACGCTGATCCGTGGCTTCCTCGCCGAGCATCGCGACGTGATCCTGAAGCCGCTCGACGGCATGGGCGGCTCCTCGATCTTCCGCGTGCGCCGCGGCGACCCCAACGTGAACGTCATCATCGAAACGCTGACCCAATGCGGCCGGCGCACGATCATGGCGCAGCGCTACATTCCCGAGATCCGCAAGGGCGACAAGCGCGTGCTCGTGATCGGCGGCGAGCCGGTGCCTTATTGCCTGGCCCGCATCCCGATGGCGGGGGAAACGCGCGGCAACCTGGCCGCGGGCGGCACCGGCGTGGCGCGCAAGCTCACCCGGCGCGACCGCGAAATCGCCGGAGCCCTCGGGCCGGCGCTGCACGAGCAGGGCCTGCTGCTGGTCGGCCTCGACGTGATCGGCGATTACCTCACCGAGGTCAACGTCACCAGCCCGACCTGCTTCCGGGAAATCACCGCCCAGACCGGCTTCAACGTCGCCGGCATGATGGTGGACGCGCTGGAACGCGCGCTCGCCTGACCGCCCGCTTTCCAGCCGCCCTCCGCGGCTGCTTGCTGCAGCGCAATAGAGTAGAATGTTGCAGTTTCATTTCCGGAGCTGACCCCTTAATGGTTGGCATATTGATCATCAGTCACGGGACGCTCGGCGAAGCCCTCATCCACTGCGCCAGCCACGTACTGAACAAGCGCCCCGCGCGCCTGAAGCAGATCGGCATCACCGCCCAGGACGACCCGCACCAGCTGCTGCCCCAGGCGCGCAAGCTGGTGAAGGAGCTCGATGAGGGCGACGGCGTGCTGATCCTGTCGGACATGTACGGCGGCTCGCCTTCGAACATCGCCGCCAAGCTGCTGGTCCCCGGCCGGGTCGAGGGGGTGGCCGGGGTCAACCTGCCGATGCTGATCCGGGTGCTGACCTACCGCGAGCGGTCCCTGCAGACCATCCTCACCAAGGCGGTCAGCGGCGGTTGCGAGGGCGTGGTGCGCATACCCGCCCCGGCGCTCGTGGTTAACCATGCTGCAACGGGAAGTTGAGATCATCAACAAGCTCGGGCTGCACGCCCGGGCTTCGGCCAAGCTCACCCAGACCGCCGGCCGCTTCCAGGCCAGCATCTGGGTCGCCCGCAACGGCCGCCGCGTCAACGCCAAGAGCATCATGGGCGTCATGATGCTGGCCGCGGCCATGGGATCGAAAATCACGGTCGAAGCCGACGGTCCCGACGAGGCGCAGGCGATGGAGGCGGTGACCGGGCTCATCGCCGCGCGGTTCGAGGAGAGCGAGTAGTCCGTTTGCGGGGGCGCGGCGTGAAACTGCAATACGACGCGTGGTAATCTCCCGTTGTCGTTCACCCTTCCCGTTCCACCCGCGCGCATGAGCTTCACCATCCACGGCATCGGCGTCTCCGGCGGCATCGCCATCGGCCACGCGCAACTGATGACCCATGCCGGTCTCGAGGTGCCGCGCTACGTCGTGCCCCCGCACCAGGCGCCGGAGGAGTCCGCGCGCTTCGACGCCGCGGTCAACCAGGTGCGCGCGGAGTTCGAGGATTTGCGCGCGTCCGTTCCAAGCACCGCGCCCGCGGAGTTCGCCGCTTTCATCAACCTGCACCTGCTGATCCTCAACGACTCGACGCTCTCGGTCACGCCGCGCCGGATCATCGAAACCGAGGCCTGCAACGCCGAGTGGGCGCTCAAGGTACAGACCGACGCGCTGCTCGCCCAGTTCGACGAGATCGAGGACGACTACCTGCGCGAGCGCAGGGCCGACGTGATCCAGGTCGCCGAGCGCGTGATGAAGGCCCTGTCCGGCCAGCCCGGCTACGTCCCGCCGCCGCGGCTGGAGCCCGGACAGGACCTGATCCTGGTCGCGCACGACCTCTCGCCCGCGGACGTGGTCCAGTTCAAGCGGCACCAGTTCGTGAGCTTCATCACCGATCTCGGCGGCACCACCTCGCACACCGCGGTGGTCGCGCGCAGCCTCGCCATTCCCTCGATCGTGGCGCTGCACCGCGCGCGCCAGATGATCCGCGAGAACGAACTCGTCATCGTCGACGGCTCGCAGGGCGTGGTGATCGTCGATCCCGACGAGCAGGTGCTCACCGAGTACCGGCTGCGGCAGCACCAGTTCGACCTCGAGCGCCAGAAACTGCGGCGCATACGCGACCGGCGCGCGGTCACGCTCGACGGCATCCCGGTCGAATTGCAGGCCAACATCGAGCTGCCGGCCGACGTGACGGAGGCCCTCGACAACGGCGCCACCGGCATCGGCCTGTTCCGCAGCGAATTCCTGTTCCTGAACCGCACCGACCTGCCGGACGAGGACGAGCAGTTCGAGGCCTATCGCAAGGTCGCCGAGGAAATGGACGGCATGCCGGTCACCATCCGCACCTACGACCTCGGCGGGGACAAGCACGACGAGAACGAGCGCGTCACCACCAATCCGGCGCTCGGCCTGCGCGCCATCCGCCTGTGCCTCACCGAGCCGCAACGCTTCGTCACGCAATTGCGCGCCCTCCTGCGCGCCTCGCACCACGGCAAGATCAACATCCTGGTGCCGATGCTTTCCACCGCCGCCGAAATCGACCAGACGCTGGCGCTGATTCGGCGTGCGAAACAGGGTCTCGACGACGAGGGCGCGCCCTACGATCGCGGCATCAAGGTCGGCGGCATGATCGAGGTGCCGGCGGCGGCTCTCGCGCTCGGCATGTTCATCCGCAAGCTCGACTTCCTGTCGATCGGCACCAACGACCTGATCCAGTACACGCTCGCCGTCGATCGCACCGACGACACGGTGTCCCACCTCTACGACCCGCTGCACCCGGCGGTGCTCAACCTGATCGCCAATATCATCGCCGCCGGGGACAAGGCGAAAGTCCCCGTCGCCCTGTGCGGCGAGATGGCCGGGGACACCGCGCTGACGCGCCTGCTGCTCGCATTCGGCCTGCGCCAGTATTCGATGCACACCGCGCACCTGCTCGACGTGAAGCAGGTGATCCTCAAGTCGAAGTTCTCGGAACTGAAACCGCTCGCGCGCAAGATGCTGCGGGCCACCGACCCGGACAAGCTGCAGGCGATGCTCGCCAAACTAAACGCGCATTGAGGCCGGCGGAGTCCCGCATCCCAAAAAGCCCTGATTTGACAATCCCTTGGCGGCGGGTTAACGTTCTCCCCGCTTTCAGTCGCGCCGATTTGATATTCAGCTTGCGGGCGCGTTATAAATCCGGCTAAAGAGAAAACGTTCCCGTTTTTTCCGAACCCGGCCCGCGCAAGCTCGCCGGGTTTTGCTTTTTTTGCGCCTCGTTCTTATGGACACTGGAACCGCAACGAGATCGGTCGGCATCGTCTCGCCGCAGACAGCGGGATTCACCGAGCCTCTCCGCCTGAGAAGCGGGGCGGTGATGGACGCGTACGAGCTCGTCTACGAAACCTACGGGCGGCTCAACGCCGACCGCTCCAACGCCGTGCTGGTGTGCCACGCGCTGAACGCCGCGCACCACGTCGCCGGCCGCTACGCGGACGACCCCGGCAACGTCGGCTGGTGGGACAACATGATCGGGCCGGGCAAGCCGGTGGACACCGACCGCTATTTCGTCGTCGGCGTGAACAACCTCGGCGGCTGCCACGGCTCCACCGGCCCGCAGAGCCTCAACCCGAAAACGGGCAGGCCGTGGGGCGCGGATTTCCCGGTGGTGACGGTCGAGGACTGGGTGGCGTGCCAGGCCCGCCTCGCCGACCATCTCGGCATCCGCCGCTTCGCGGCGGTGATGGGCGGCAGCCTCGGCGCCATGCAGGCGCTCGCCTGGACCGTGCTCTTCCCCGAGCGCGTGGGCCACTCGATCGTGATTGCCTGCGCGCCCAACCTGTCGGCGCAGAACATCGCGTTCAACGAGGTCGCGCGGCAGGCGATCCTCACCGACCCGGATTTCCACGGCGGCCACTACTACGAGCACAACACGCGGCCGACGCGGGGCCTGCGCGTGGCGCGGATGGTCGGGCACATCACCTACCTGTCGGACGACGACATGGCGAGCAAGTTCGGCCGCCAGCTGAAGAACGGCCGGCTCGGCTATTCGTTCGAGCCCGAGTTCGAGATCGAGTCGTACCTGCGCCACCAGGGCGGCAAGTTCTCGGATTACTTCGATGCCAACACCTACCTGCGCATCACCAAGGCGCTCGATTATTTCGATCCCGCGCGCGAGCACGGCGGCAGCCTGACGAAAGCGCTCGCCCCGGCGCGGGCGCGGTTCCTGGTGATTTCGTTCACCACCGACTGGCGCTTCTCCCCCGCGCGCTCGCGCGAGATCGTGAAGGCGCTGCTCGACAACCGGCGCGAGGTCACCTACGCCGAGATCGACGCGCCGCACGGCCACGACGCGTTCCTGCTCGAGGACGCGCGCTACCACCGGCTGGTGGCGGAGTACTTCGACCGCATACACCGGGGACTGGGGTCATGAGCCGGAACGGCAACGGCTTCAAGCGGGCGGATTTCGACGCCATCGCCGGCTGGGTGCGCACCGGCGCCCGGGTGCTCGACCTCGGTTGCGGCGACGGCGTGCTGCTCAAGTACCTGAAAGGCGCGCGCGCGATCACCGGCTACGGCGTGGAAATCGACGATGCCAGCGTGCTCGGCTGCGTGACCAACGGCGTCAACGTCATCCAGAGCGACCTCGAGCGCGGCCTGTCCGAGTTCGAGAGCGGCTCCTTCGACTACGTCATCCTGTCGCAGACGCTGCAGGCGATGATGAACGGCGAGCGCATCATCAACGACATGCTGCGCGTCGGCCGCGAGGGCATCGTCACCTTCCCCAACTTCGGCTACTGGAAGAACCGCCTGCAGGTGATCGGCGGCCACATGCCGGTGTCGGACAACCTGCCGCACCAGTGGCACGACACGCCCAACGTGCACCTGTGCACGATCTCGGATTTCGAGGACTTTTGCGACGGGCACGGCGTGAAGATTCTCGAGCGCAAGGTCCTGACCGGCGGGCAGTCCGTCTCGTTTCTCCCCAACCTGCTCGGCAGCCTCGCGGTGTACCGCTTTCAGAAAGCGTGACGCGGTGACGGGGTGGCGAACGGATCGACCCGGCGGCGGCCGGACCCGATCCGCAGGCTAGGCGCGCAGGGCCGGGTACACCGCCAGCGCCGTCCTCCCGAAGATCCAGTCGCGGTCCTCGCTGCCGAGGAAGGCCAGCACCTTCTTCGCCTCGTCCAGCCGCGCCTTGATGCTGCCGAACTTCGGGTGCGCCGGGTAGTTCGAGCTCCACATGATCCGCTTCGCGCCGAACACCTCCACCAGCCGGGCGTAGAGCGCCTCGGGCGTGCCGCCGGCCTCGCGCGCGGCGGCGATGTTGTTGATCGCGGTCTTGATGTAGACGTTCGGGTTCTTCGCCAGCTCGAACAGCGGATCGAGCACGCCATACGGCGGCAGCCCTACCTTGTGTCCCCAGGCATGCTCGAACGCCACCTTGACCCCGGGGTAGCGCGCCATCGCCGTGCTGATCTTCGATATCTCGCCGATGCGGTCGTTGACCGCGAGCGGAATGCCGAGCGCCTGCAGGCGCTCCCACAGCGGGAACGTCGCCGGCTCGCCCAGCGAGCTTGCCGGCAGGCGCCCGCGCATGAAGCGCAGGCCCGTCACGTGCCCCGCCTTCACCAGCCGCTCCAGCTCGTCCGGCGAGCGCGGGTCCATGGGGTCGAGCACGGCAACGCCGGTGAAACGGTCGGGGTACTTGAGCGCCGAGTCGACCGCGTAGCGGTTGTCGTACTCGTAGACGAAATAGGCCTGGACCAGGGTCGCCTTGTCCACGCCCGCCTCGTCCATGGACTTCAGCAGGATCTCGGCCGTCGTCAGCGGCCATTCGGTCTGCCCGATCTCGGTGATCGTCGGGATCGCCCCGGCGCGCGGGGTATCGCGGATCTGCGGGTATTTTTTACGGTCGTCGGTGAAGACGTGTACGTGAGTATCTACGATCACGGGCCCTGCCTTTCGTCCTGGTTCATTTTCCGATCCGGTTGCGCAGCAGCCCCACGCCGGCGACTTCGGTCTCGAGCACGTCGCCGGCGTTCATGAACTCCGGCGGCGTGCGCGCGTGGCCCACGCCGGCCGGCGTGCCGGTGGAGATGACGTCACCCGATTCGAGCGTGAGTCCGTAGGAAAGCTCGGCGATGATGCGCGGCAGCTTGAAATACATGTAGCTCGTGTTCGAATCCTGCTTGGTGACGCCGTTCACGCGCGAGGCGATGCGCAGGTTGTGCGGTTCCTTCACCTCGTCCGACGTCACGATCCACGGCCCCATCGGGCAGGTGCCGTCCACGCTCTTGCCCTTGAACCACTGCCCGCCGTGCTGGCGCTGCTGGTAGCGCACCGAGACGTCGTTGATGACGGTGTAACCGAACACGTGCTTCATCGCGTCGGCTTCCTGGATGTTCTTGCCGCCGCGCCCGACGACCACGCCCAGTTCCGCTTCCCAGTCGAGCGTCTTGTTGATCTCCGCGTCGAACGGCACGGCATCGTAGGGACCGATGACGGTGGTCGGCGCCTTGGAGAAGAACGCGGGGTGCGCGGGATACTCGATGCCGTGGGCGCGCGCCCGCTTGCCTTCCTCGAAATGCTCGACGTAGTTCCAGCCGACGCAGAACACGTTCTTGCGCGGGCGCGGGATCGGCGCGAGCAGCTTCACGCTTCCGAGCGGCAGCGTCTTCTTCGCCTTCGCCGCGGCCTGCTTCGCCCACGCGAGGCCTTTCGCGCCCGCGGCGACCAGCGAAATCATGTCGGCCGGGTCGAACGGCGCCTTGCCCCTGGCCTGCGTCAGGTCCACCACCTGGTCGCCGTCGCGCACCACGCCCACGCGCGGCGCGGCGCCCTTCTTCGGAACGAAAGTCACGAGTCGCATTGCGTTTTCCCCCTTTGATCCTTGAGTGAGCAGGCCCGGATTCTAGCGTTTTGCGAGCGCCGCCGGAACGACCTCGGGGTTGACCGCGTCCTCCGGCTCGCCGCGCTCGAACGCGAGCACGCGCCGGAACTGGTCCCCGAAATAGCGGTCGAGCTGGTCGCGCTCGACGTAGCCCAGGTGCGGCGTGCACACCACGTTGTCCATGCCGAGCAGGGGATGGCCGGTGTCGACCATCGGCTCCTGCTCGTAGACGTCGACGGCGGCGGCTCCCGGCCGGCCGGCTCGCAGGGCCTGCGCGAGCGCGCCTTCCTCCACCAGCCCCGCACGGCTGGTGTTGACGAGCAGCGCGGACGGCTTCATGCGCGCGAGGTCGGCCGCCGTGACGATGCCGCGCGTGTCCGCGGTGAAGCGCACGTGCAGGCTCACCACGTCCGCTTCCTCGAACAACGCCGCCTGGCTCGACGCGGCTTCGAAACCGTCGGCGCGCGCGGCGGCGAGCCCTTTCTCGCGCGACCACGCCAGCACGCGCATGCCGAACGCGCGTCCGAAGCCCGCGACCTGCCGGCCGATCGTGCCGTAGCCGAAGACGCCCAGCACGCGGCCGCGCAGGCCCGTGCCGAGCGACCCCTGCCATTCGCCGCGCTTCAGTCGCGCCATTTCCTGGGGGATGCGCCGCATCGCGGCGATGACGAGGCCCCAGGTCAGTTCCGCGGTCGCGGACGAGGGGCGCGGTTTGCCAGCGCACAGAATCACCCCGTGCTTCGTGCAGGCCGCCACGTCGACGTGCGGGTAAGGCCCGTTCTGGGTGATGAGCTTCAGGCGCGGCAGGCGCTCGAGCAATGCCGCGGTGACCGGCGTGCGTTCGCGCAGCAGGATCAACGCATCCGTTTCCCGCAGGCGTTCCGCCAGCGCACCGGCATCCTTCGTGTGCTCTTTCCACACCGTGACCCGATGCCGCTCGAGTTTCGAGAACTCCGCGAACGACGCCAGCGTCGGCACCACGCCGAGATAGTCGTCGAGTATCGCGATGTTCATGCCGTTCTCACTCCGCGGTGATGTGGCCGGCCTTGACCACCTTCGCCCACCGTGCCGATTCTCGCCGGATGTAGTCGCGGTATTCAGCGGGCCCGAGCACCAGCTGCTCCACGCCGCGCGCCTTGAGTTCCTGTTCGAATTCCGGCTTGCGCGCCAGCGCGACGGTCGCCGCATGCAGGCGGTCGATGACGGCCTTCGGCGTCTTCGCGGGCGCGAGGATCCCGTTCCATGCGCTCACTTCGAATCCTTTCACGCCCGCCTCCGCGGCGGTGGGCACCTCCGGCATGATCGCCGGGCGGCGCGGCGCCGTCACCGCCAGCGCGCGCAGCTTGCCCGACCGGATGTGCGGGAACAGTCCCGGGAATCCCGCGCAATAGATCTGCACGCGGCCCGCGACGAGATCCACCTGCGCCGGCGCGCCGCCGCGGTACGGGACGTGCACGATGTCGATGCCGGTCAGGTTCTTCAGCAACTCGCCGCACAGGTGCGGCGTGCCAGCCTGCCCGGAGGACCCGAAATGCAGCTTGCCGGGCTGCGCGCGGGCGAGCGCGATCAACTCTCCCAGCGTCGCGGCCTTGACCGACGGATGGACCACCACCACGTAAGGCACCTCCGAGAACAGGGCAACCGCCGCGAAATCGCGCAACGGGTCGTAGCCGGGCTTCGTCACATGCGGCGCGATCGCGATCGGCCCGTTGGTTCCCACCAGCAGGGTGTAACCGTCCGGCGCCGCGGCCGCGACCAACGCGGCGCCGATGATGCCGCCGGCGCCCGCCCGGTTGTCCACGACGACCGGCTGCCCCAGCTCTTCCGCCAGCCGCGCGGCGAACGACCGGGCGACGATATCGGTCGCGCCGCCGGGCGCCTGGCCGACGATCAACCGTATCGGGCGCTCCGGGTAGGCAGCAGCAGACAGCGCCGAAAAGATGGTCGCGCCGGCCAGCAGCGCGGCCGTGATGACACGCTTCATGCTTGCGATCGTCAGTGCTTCGCCAGCCCGAGCTCGGCGAGGCCCGCGCGCATCTGGTCGTACTGGCGCTTCAGGCCGTCCTGGCAGCCCGCCGCGCCCGAGAACCGGCCGACCCAGCCGCGCTTCTCGAGCATGTCTTTCCAGTCCTCGGTCTCCGCCATCTTTCTCAGCGCCGCTTCCCAGTACGCCGCCTGCGGGCGCGGCAACCCCTTCGGCCCGGCAATGGCGCGGAACGCCTCGATCTCGGCATCCACGCCGAATTCCTTCCACGTCGGCACCGCCGCGAACTCGCCCGGCAGGCGTTGCGGCGAGGCGATGGCGAGCACGCGCATTTTTCCTTCACGCATCGGCGCGAGGAAACTCGAATGCGGGTTGGCAACGAGGTCGACGTGCCCGCCGTAGAGAGCGGCCAGCCCCTGCGAGAAGCCGTTGAACACCACGGCCTTCATCTTTTTCGGTTCGGCCCCGGCGTCCTTCATGGCGAGCGCGAGCGCGATGTGACCGGAACCGCCGAAGGCCGTGCCCACGGATACGCTCAACGCGCCAGGGTCCGCTTTCCAGCGCGCCATCAGGTCTTTCGCGTCCTTCACCGGCGAGTCGGCGCGCACCGCCACCGCGGTGTACTCGCTGAACAGCTGCGCGACGCAGGCAAGATCGGTGTAGTGGAGCGCGCTCCTCCCGGTGATGTAGTTGCTCAGCAGGTTGCCGATGATCAGCGTCATATGGTGCCCGTCGGCGGGCTGCTGGTTCAGCCACGTCCACGCGATGGTGCCGCCGCCGCCCGGCTTGTTGACGACCGAAGACGTGACGTCGATCAGCTTCTTGTCCTGCAGCATTTTTTCGACCGCGCGGATCACGCCGTCGGAAGCGCTGCCGGCGCCGGAGGCGGAGACGAACTCGATGTTGCGGGAAGGCTTCCACGCCTGGGCGTGCGCGGCGCCGGCGGTGCTCGCCGCCAGCAGCAGGATAACCAGTGTCTGAAATGCGCGCATGCTGCCTCTCTCCTCAGGCGCGCTTCGCCAGGCGGAACTTCGCGTCTTCCGGCACCGGCATCTGGTGGGCGAGGATGGTCATCGACACCATCGTGTAGTAGCCGAACAGCGCGGTCAGCTCGACCACCCCGGGCACGCCGAACAGTTCGAGCGCGCGCGCGTAGGTCTTGTCGCTGACGGCGTGCTTCTCGTGCAGTTCGCGGCAGTATTCATAGATCGCTTCCTCGTCGGGCTTGGCGAACGCCGGGCGCGAATTGGCGGCGATCGCATCGATCACCGCTTTCGGCAACCCGTTCTCCAGGGCGATGGAAGCGTGGGCGTTGAACACGTAGTCGCAGTCCATGCAGCGCGCCGCCATCAGGATGCCCAGCTCGGAGAGCCGCAGCGGGAAATTGCTTTTCAGGCGCAACGTCTCGCCAAGCGGGTGCCAGACCTCGGTGATCGCCGGGCAGTGCAGCGACAGGCGGAACGGGCCGGGTATCTTGCCGCCGCGCTTGCCGAGTATGGCGTCGACCACGCGGCGCTGCTCGGACGTCAGGTTGCTCTCGGGGGAAATCAATGGAATGCGCGGCATGGCCTGCTTTCTGGATGGTTGAAACGGTTACTCCGCCTTGATGTCGGCAACGCGGACGATCTCGGCGTACTTCTTGAAGTCCGACTGGATCATCTTGCGGAATTCCTCCAGCCCGCGCCCGTCGGGCTCGTAGCCGCCGGTCAGGATGAAATCGCGCACCTTCGGCACCTGCAGCGCCTTGTTGATCTCGGCGTGCAGCCGCGCGACGATGGCGCGCGGCGTGCCGGCCCGGGCAAACCAGCCCTGCCAGGCGCCGCTGGCATCGAAGCCGGGCACGCCCGATTCCGCGACCGTGGGCAGCTCCGGCATGAACTGCCAGCGCGTGGGGCCGGTGAAAGCGAGCGCGCGCAGCTTGCCGGCCTTGATGTGCGGCATGACGACCGTGGGCGGCACGAACAGCGAATGGGCCTCCCCGCCCAGCACCGCGGTGATCGCCGGCGTGAGCCCCTTGTACGGCACGTGCATGAGGCGCGTCCCCGCCTTCAGGTTGAACATCTCGCCCACCAGGTGCTGGGTGTTGCCGATGCCCGGCGTGCCGTAGGTCACCGGCTTGTCGCGGTTCTTCGCCAGCGCGATGAACTCCCTGACCGATTGCGCCGGCACCGACGGGTTCACGACCAGGATGTAGCCGGTGCCCACGCACACGCTGGTCACCGGCGCGAAATCCCTCAGCACGTCGTACGGAACTTTCTTGAGGAGCACCTGGTTGATGACGAGCGCGGGCGGGCTGAACAACATGGTGTAGCCGTCCGCGGGCGACTTCGCCACGATTTCCGCGGCGATGATGCCGTTCGCCCCGGTGCGGTTGTCCACGACGATCGGGCGGCCCAACTGCGTTTCCAGTTGCGTCGCGACGCTGCGCGCCAGCGCGTCCGGCGTGCCGCCCGACGGGAAGCCCAGCACCAGCCGTATCGGCCGGCTCGGGTAATCCTGCGCCCAGGCGCCCGCCGCCGGAACAAACAGCAAGGCGCCGAGCAGCAGGCCGCGCCAGCAATGCGAATCCCTACAGACGCTCATCACTCGTCACCGGCTCTTCAGCACCTTGCGCACGTACGCCGCGATCTCGGCGCGGTTGCCGACCCACACGTCCTTCGATTTTTTGGCGATCTCCATGCAGCGCTCGAACGCCCACGTGCCGGCCGAGCGTCCGAAGACGTGCGCGTGCACCGTGGGATCCATCTTGACGGCGTGCTTCTCGTGCTTGCGTACGTACTTGAGCCAGTTCTCGAAGTTCTCGACGTAGACGCTGGGCGGCTGGCCGTGCTTCATGTAAAGCGGCAGGTCGTTGACGTCCATCGTGCCGGGAATCGCGACGATGGACTTCGCGCCGTACTTGACCAGGTACGGCACGTCGTCGTTGAGGGTGTCGCCGTGCCAGTCGAAGCCCTCTTCGGCGAGCAGCCGCGCGGTGTTGGGGCTGGGCGTGCCGCGGGGGTTGATCCAGCCCACGGGGCGCTGGCCGCAGGCGCTGCGAATCAGCTCGACGTTGCGGCGGATGTTGGCGCGCTCCTCGTCCTCGTTCATGTAGATGGACATCATGTCCATGGTGTAGGAATGGGCCGCGGCTTCGTGCCCCTCGTTCACGATCTGCTTGACGATGTGGGGATAACGCTCCGCCAGCAGGCCGTTCACCATCACCGTCGCCCTGACCTTGTGCCGCCGGAACGCATCGAGTACCCGGAACACGCCGCGCCGGTAGCCGTACTCCGCGAAGCCGCGCGCGTTGAGGTCGGGAAAGCCGGGCTTCAGGGGATTGCCCATCGGGCTGATGCCCGGCCAGTGGTCGTCCGACCAGGCCTCGAACGCCATGCGGAAGACCACGGCGATGCGCTTGCCGCCCGGCCAGCGGAAATCCTCGGGCAGCGGCACTTCCGTGCCGCCGGTGTGTACGGTCAGGGGTCCCGTGTGCGCCATTGCCGTTCCTCTCCAGTGCGGGTTGAGTCGGGCCGGAGTCCCGCGGAAGCGGGCTGCGGTCGGGTTGTTGTTCGCGTTGCACGATAATCGATTTTATTTGATACTGTCAACGAAGAATCGATTTTTTAGAAAAGGCGCCCATGGTCGCACGCAAGCCACAGCCCGCGCGCGCGGACAACGTGATCCCGTTGCGTCGGCCCGGCACGCTGGCCTCGCGCGCTTACGAGCAGTTGCGCCGCGACATCATCAATGCCCAGTTCTCGCCGGGGCGCAAGCTGCTCATCCGGGAGCTGTGCAAGCGCTACGACGTGGGCCTTTCCCCGATGCGCGAGGCGCTGAACCGCCTGTCGCGGGACGGGCTGATCAGCCAGAGCGACCAGCGGGGTTTCCGGGTCGCACCGCTCGACGAGGAGCATCTCGTCGAGCTCACCCGCACGCGCTGCTGGCTGAACGAGATCGCGCTGCGCGAATCGATCGCGAACGGCGACAGCGCCTGGGAAGAAGGCATCGTGCTCGCCCACCACCGGCTCACCCGCATCCCGCGCTACCGCTCGGAGGCCGACAAGGCCGCCTACAACCCGGCGTGGGAAGAAGCGCACCGCGCTTTTCACACGAGCCTGATCGCCGCGTGCGGGTCGCGCTGGTTGAAGGGTTTTTGCGAGCAGTTGTTCGACGCCGCCGATTGCTATCGCCACCTTTCGCGCGTCTCCAGCCTGCGCCGCAAGCTCCACCGCGACGAGCATCGCGCCATCATGGATGCCGTGCTCGCGCGCGACGCCGGGAAAGCGGTGAAGCTGCTCTGCTCGCACTTCACCCGGACAGCCGACCTGGTTCGCGACCGGCTGGCGGCACTGCGTCGTGCCGGCTAGCCCCGGGGCTTCGGCTCCGCCAGGCGCGCGATCCAGCGCAGCAGCATGAGCCCCGGGATCGCGATCAGCGTGCACATCAGGAAGAAGCCCGGCCAGCCGAGCGACTCGGCGAACCAGCCGGTCGGCGCGGACGCGAACACGCGCGGCACGCCCATCAGGCTCGAGAGCAGCGCGTACTGGGTCGCCGTGAAGCGCCGGTCGGTGAGCGACGCCATGAAGCCGACGAACGCGGCGGTGCCCAGCCCGGCGGTGAAGTTTTCCAGGGCGACCACCGTCGCCAGTGCTGCGGCCGTGGGCGTGACGCCCGCCAGCACCACGAATCCCAGCGTCGAGACCATCTGCCCGAGGCCGAACAGCCACAGCGCGCGCCGCATGCCGATGCGCAGGATCCAGATGCCGCCCAGCGTGCCGCCGGCGATCGTGGCCCAGAAGCCGAACAGCTTCACCACGGTGCCGATCTCCGCCTCGCTGTAGCCGCGGTCGAGATAGAACGGCGTCGTCATGGCGGACGCCATGGTGTCGCCCAGCTTGTAGAGCAGGATGAACGCCAGCGCGAGCCACGCGCCCTCGCGCGTGAAGTAATCGCGGAACGGCAGGAACACCGCATCCATCAGCGTCGCGGGCCGCCCCGCGGGCAGCGGCGGCTCCGGCGCGGCGAGCGTCACCACGATGCACGCGGCCATGACGGCGGCCATCACGCAGTACATCGTCTCGTACGAATAACTGCCGGCGAGTATCAGGCCGCCGGCGCCGGCCGCGAGCAGTCCGACGCGGTAGCCGTTGACGTACATGGCGGAACCGAACCCGAGCTCGACGTCGGCGAGGCTCTCGCGCCGGTAGGCATCGACCACGATGTCCTGCGAGGCCGAGAAAAACGCGACCGCGAGCGCGGCGGCCGACACCACCAGCAGGCTGTCCGGCGCGGGATGAGCGAAAGAGAGCGCGAATAGCGCCGCGGCGAGCAGCGCCTGCATCGCCAGCAGCCAGCCGCGGCGGCGGCCCAGGAGCGGCGGCAGGTAGCGGTCGAACAGCGGCGCCCACAGGAATTTCAGCGTGTACGGCAGGCCGACCAGCGCGAACAGGCCGATGCTGGTCAAGTCGATGCCGCTCCTCTTCAGCCACGCCTGCAGCACCGAACCCGTCAGCAGCAGCGGCAGGCCGGAAGCGAAACCCATCAGCAGCGCGAACAGCATGCGCCCGCTGAAAACCGCGGCCAGCGTGTCGCGCCAGGACGGTTTTACGGCTGCGGCGACAGTGCGCGGCCCGGCCATCAGGGCTTGAAGTCGTAATCGATGGTGAGCGGCGCGTGATCCGAGAAGCGCTGCGCCTTGTAGACCGCCGCGCGCTTCGCGGTCGCCGCGAGCTTCGGCGTCGCGATATGGTAATCGATGCGCCAGCCGACGTTGTTCGCGTAGGCCTGGCCGCGGTTGCTCCACC
>CAZOQY010000041.1:0-15521 GCA_964581835.1 uncultured Streptomycetaceae bacterium
GCGCACTTCCGATGAAACCAGCTTGTCCTTGGTCTGCGAGGAGAACTTGGGCTCGGGCACCTTCACCGACAGCACGGCAGTGAGCCCTTCCTTCATGTCGTCGCCGGCGGTTTCGACTTTCGCCTTCTCGGCGAGCTTGCTCGACTCGATGTAATGATTGAGCGTGCGCGTCATCGCCGCGCGCAATCCCGTCAGGTGGGTGCCGCCGTCGCGCTGCGGAATATTGTTGGTGAAGCATTGCATCGACTCCTGGTAGGAGTCGTTCCACTGCATCGCCACTTCGACGACGATGCCGTCTTTTTCGGCCTTCGCGTAGAAAACGTTCTGGTGCAGCACGTTCTTGCTGCGGTTCATGTACTCGACGAACCCCTTCACTCCGCCGGTGAACAGGAATTTCTCTTCCTTGCCGCTGCGCTGATCGACCAGCGTGATGTCGAGGCCGCTGTTGAGGAACGCGAGTTCGCGCAGTCGCTTCGCCAGGATCTCGTAGTGAAACTCGATGCGGCCGAAGATCTCCTTGCTCGGAAGAAAATGGACCTCGGTGCCGCGGCGCTCGCTCTTGCCGGCGGCCTTGAGGGGCGCGACGGCCTCTCCCAGGCGGAACTCCATCTGGTGCAGCTGCCCGTCGCGGCGTATCGACAGGCGCAGCCATTCCGACAGCGCGTTCACCACCGAAACGCCGACGCCGTGCAGCCCGCCGGACACCTTGTAGGAATTGTTGTCGAATTTGCCGCCGGCGTGGAGTTCGGTCATCACCACCTCGGCGCTCGAGCGTCCCTGCTCGTCGTCCGGGTGCTTGTCGGTCGGGATGCCGCGGCCGTTGTCGACGACGCTGACCGAGTTGTCGGTGTGGATCGTGACCGTGATCTCGGTGCAGAAGCCGGCCAGCGCCTCGTCCACCGCGTTGTCCACGACCTCGAACACCATGTGGTGCAGGCCGGTGCCATCGCTGGTGTCGCCAATGTACATGCCCGGGCGCTTGCGCACCGCCTCGAGGCCCTTCAGGACCTTGATGCTGCTGGAATCGTAGTCTTCCGCGGTGCGTTGCGGCTCTTTTTCACCTGCCTGCGTCATTCAGTCTCTTTCTCCGGGGACGGCTGTGCGCCGCGCCCTGCTAGATCCGCATGGGCATGACCACGTAGCGGAATTCGTTGTTGTCGGGCACGGTGACCAGCATGCTGCTGTTGGCGTCCCCGAACGAGCATTCGACACTGTCGCAATGCACATTGTTCAATACGTCCAGCAGGTAGGTGATGTTGAAGCCGATGTCGAGCGCATCCCCGGCGTAGGAGATTTCCAGCTCTTCCTGCGCTTCCTCCTGCTCGTTGTTGGTGCAGGAAACGCGCAGGCTGCCCGGGGCCACCATCCAGCGCACGCCGCGGAATTTTTCGTTCGACAGGATCGCCGCGCGTTGCAGGGACTGCAGCAGCACCTGGCGCTTGATGGAAAAACTCTTTTTGTAGTTGGTCGGCACCACCCGCGTGTAGTCCGGGAACTTGCCGTCGATGATCTTGGTGGTGAGCTCGATGCTGCCGAAGGTAAATCGCACCAGGCTGGCAAAGATCTCGATGCTGACGGTTTCGTCGGCGTCGCCTAACAGCCGGCCGAGTTCCTGCACCGCCTTGCGCGGCAGGATGACCTCGCGCTTGTCCTGCTGCTGGCCCAGGGGGCGTGCCGCATAGCTCAGGCGATGACCGTCGGTGGCAACGACCCGCACCAGGCCTCCGTCGAGCACCAGCAGCAGGCCGTTCAGGTAATAGCGGATGTCCTGTTGCGCCATCGCATACTGCACCAGCATCAGCAGCTCGCGCAGCGCCTTTTGCGGCATGGTGACCTTGGCCTGGGTTGCTCCCGGGTCTGCCATGGCGGGAAAGTCCGCCGCAGGCAGTGTCTGCAGGTTGAAACGGCTCTTGCCCGCCCGCACCTGCAGCCGGTTGTTCTGGACGTCCAGGGTGGTTTCCGTCGCCTCCGGCAAAGAACGCAAAATATCCTGCAGCTTGCGCGCCGATACGGTCAGGCTCGCGTCCTCGTCCCCGCCCTTTCCCGTTTCCGTGCTGGTGGCCACCTGGATTTCCAGATCCGTCGCGACCAGGGACAGGCGGTTCTTCTTGCGCTCCAGCAGCACGTTCGACAGGATCGGCAGCGTATGCCGCTTCTCGACGATGCCGGTGACCGCCTGCAAGGGCTTGAGTAATGCATCGCGTTCGAGTTGCACTAGCTTCATAGTTTAGGTTCTATCTAAAAGTAAGAACTCTAATAGAGGGGCGCCGGTCCTGTGTGTAAGTCGGTTCGGGCCTGCTGGGATCGGCGTATGCGGGGAACGAAAGGTTGTGTAGAAGCCGGTAAAAGATGTGGGTGTTTTGTGGATTTAAAATCCCGGCCTCGAAAATGTTCCGGATATCCACAAATCGCACAGGAAAGATTAACTTCTCAACACGTTGATCAGCGAGTTGAAATCCCGGGTGAAATCGCTGTTGGTGGACTTGAGCAGCGCGATCTTGCGGCAGGCGTGCAACACGGTCGTATGGTCGCGGCCGCCGAATGCCTCCCCGATGTCGGGCAGGGAGAGTTGGGTGAGTTCCTTGGCGAGCGCCATGGCCATCTGGCGCGGGCGTGCGACGTTGCGGCTGCGTTTCTTCGAGTACATCTCCGCAACCTTGATCTTGTAGTAGTCCGCCACCGTTTTCTGGATATTCTCGATCGAGACCTGGCGGTGCTGTATCGCCAGCAGGTCGCGCAGGGCCTCGCGGCACAGTTCCGCGGTCAATTCCCTGCCGGAGAAGCGGGCGTAGGCAAGAACGCGCTTCAACCCGCCTTCCAGCTCGCGCACGTTGGACTGGATGTGCTTGGCCAAGAAAAATGCGACCGGCTCATCCAGGCGCAAGCCCTCGGCCTCGGCTTTCTTCAGCAGGATGGCGACGCGCATTTCCAGCTCGGGCGGCTCGACCGCAACCGTCAGGCCCCAGCCGAAGCGCGAGATCAGGCGGTTCTCGATCCCGGCGATTTCCTTGGGGTAGGTGTCGCAGGTAATCACCACCTGCTTGTGGGCCTCGATCAGGGCGTTGAATGCGTAGAAGAACTCTTCCTGAGTGCGGCTCTTGCCGCTGAAGAACTGGATATCGTCGATCAGGAGCAGATCAAGCGAGTGGTAGTAGCGTTTGAAGTCGTCGAACGCCTTGTGCTGGTAAGCGCGCACGACATCGGAAACGTATTGCTCGGCGTGGATGTAACGAATCTTGGTTTCGGGTGATTGCTCGCGCAGGCGGTTGCCGATCGCCTGGATCAGGTGCGTCTTGCCGAGCCCTACCCCGCCGTAGATGAAGAGCGGGTTATAGGCCGTGCTCGGCCGTTCTGCGACCTGCGCGGCGGCGGCCCGCGCGAGCTCGTTGGCCTTGCCGGTGACGAACGTGTCGAACGTGAACGTCGGGTTCAGCCGGGAGACCTCGCGGCTGCTCGGCTTGGCACCGCGGTCTTTGGGCGAGGCGGGCGCGGGCGCGACGGGCGCCGCAACCGCGTGTTCCTTGTCGGCCAGCGTCAGCAGCACCTCGATGGGACGCTTCAACTGCTCGCGCGCGAGCATCTCTATGCGCGGGAGAAACTTGTCGCGGATCCACTGCTGCACGAATCGGTTCGGCGCAACCAGAGTGAGGCGGTCGCCCTCCGCATGAAAACGCAGCGGCTTGATCCACGTCTGGTATTGCTGGGGTGGCAGCTCCTTCTCGAAGCGGGCCAGACAGAAGCGCCAAAAGCTGTTCATCGGCGTCGCGTTGGAGTTGGAATTCGGACCCGGACGAAGGAGAGTTTTCAGACAGTAATTTTATCCTTTTTGGGGGCGGTTATCCACAGAAAAAGCGCTGCGACGCGGTCTCGCGGGCACGCATGAAAAGGTTGACATGACCGAGAGTTAAAGGTTGTAATAGCCCGCTTTTCAGCAGGCGGACCGACCCCATGAAACGGACATACCAGCCATCGAAGCAACGCCGCAAGCGCACTCACGGATTCCTCGTGCGCAAACGCACCCGCGGCGGGCGGAAGGTATTGCGCGCCCGCCGGTCCAAGGGGCGCGCACGGTTGAGCGTCTGAGCGCCGCGTACCCGAGCACGTTGCCGCGCAGCGTGCGCCTGCTCGCACGCGAGCAGTACACGGAGACGCTGGCAACGGGGGCGGCAGCAAGACGGCGTTATTTCACCGTATATGCCAGACCCAACACGCTGTCGCTCGCGCGCATCGGCATCATCGCCAGCAAGCGGGTGGCGGCCAGGGCAGTTGATCGCAATCGCGCCAAGCGGCTGGTAAGAGAAGTCTTCCGCAAGCTGCGCCACCGCCTGGGCGGCGTGGATCTGGTAGTGGAACTGCGTCGCTGCCCGGCTCCGGGATTCAATACCGAGGCAGGCGCGGAAATCACCAGGCTGCTGGAGGAACACGGCGCCCGGCCATGAAGCGGTCAGGACGGGGCTAGGACGGCAGGCATTCCGACACGGCACGGCTTATGGATTCGCAACGGCTCATACTTTTTTTCGTCTTTTCGTTCTCGGTATTCCTGCTGCTGGATGCCTGGCAGCGCGACCAGCAACCGCAGCAGGCGGCGGTGGTTGCGCAGGCCGACAAGGCGGGCAAAAGCGCGCCTGCCGTCGCGCAATTGCCCGTGCCGAGCGACAAGCTCGCGCCGCCGGCGGGGGCGGTGCCACAGCCGGCCCAGCGCGCGCCCGAGAAAACGGGCGCCACGATACAGGTTGAAACGGACCTGTTCGTCGCGCAAATCAGTACGCAGGGCGGCGACCTGCGTCGCCTGCAATTCAAGAAACACCGCGACACGCTCGACAAGAGCAAGGATTTCGTCCTGCTCGAAACCTCCTCCGAGCGCACCTATGTCGCGCAGTCCGGCCTGATCGGCGGGGGACTGCCCAATCACCAGACGGCGTACACGGCAGCCGGTACCGCTTACCAGCTCGCCGAGGGCCAGGACAGCCTGGAAGTGCGGTTGACCGCCCCGGCGACCGACGGCGTGAAAGTGGACAAGGTCTATCGTTTCCGCAGGGGCAGTTACCTGATCGATGTCGGCTTCGAGATCGCGAACCAGGGTGCGACCGCGATCCAGCCCTATGGCTATTTTCAGATCGTGCGCGACGGCAAGCCGCCGGTCGGCGATTCGGCCATGATGCCGACCTTCACCGGCGTGGCCGTTTACACCGACAAGGAAAAATTCCAGAAGCTCACGTTCGAGGAAATCGCCAAGGCCAAGACGCCGTATCCGAAAAACAGCAACGATGGCTGGATCGCCCTCATCCAGCACTATTTCTTCAGCGCCTGGGTGCCGAAGAACGGCACGCCGCGGGAGTTCTACACGCGCAAGCTGGACGAGAATCTGTACGCGGTGGGCGTGATCGTGCCGGACGGCACCATCGCGGCCGGCGCCGGCGCGACGCTCGGTGTGCCGCTCTACGTCGGTCCCCAGGAGCAGGTCGAACTCGCCAAGATTGCGCCAGGTCTCGATCTGACGATTGATTACGGCATGCTCACCGTGATCGCGGTGCCGTTGTTCTGGGTGCTGGCGCAACTCTACGATCTGACCGGCAACTGGGGCGTCGCGATCATCCTGCTGACGGTCATCATCAAGCTGCTGTTCTATCCCCTTTCGGCCGCGAGTTATCGCTCGATGGCCAAGATGCGCGTGCTGGCGCCGAAACTGCAGCGGCTGAAAGACCAGTACGGCGATGATCGCCAACGCATGCAGCAGGCGATGATGGAGCTCTACAAGACCGAGAAGATCAATCCGCTCGGTGGCTGCATGCCGATATTGGTACAAATACCTGTTTTTATTGCACTTTATTGGGTTCTTCTGGCCAGTGTCGAACTGCGCCATGCACCCTTCATGTTGTGGATAGACGATCTGGCCAGCCCGGATCCGTGGTTCATCCTGCCGATCCTCATGGCCGCGACGATGTGGATACAGACGATGCTCAACCCGGAGCCGCCGGATCCGGTTCAGGCCAAGATCATGAAGATCATGCCGATCGTGTTCAGCATCTTCTTCTTCTTCTTCCCGGCCGGCCTGGTGCTGTACTGGCTGGTGAACAACGTGCTGTCGATTGCGCAGCAGTGGAAAATCACGCGCGCGCTGGAGCACGAGGCAGCGGCGGCCAAGAAGCGCTGACGTCGGCCGAAGCCAGGCCTCAGTTAGACCTCGGTCAGACCTCGGTCAGGCCGGTTACCGGGCCAGAGCAGGGTGATGACCGATAACGACACCATCGCCGCCATTGCAACCGCGTCCGGATCGAGCGGTATAGGCGTCGTACGACTCAGCGGACCGCGTCTTGGCCCCATCATCGCAGCCTTGATCGGGAAAATTCCGTCACCTCGCCGCGCCGTTTTGTCCGAATTCCGTGATGCGCGGGGAATCGCCATCGACCAGGGAATCGCGCTGTATTTCCCGGCGCCGCATTCCTACACCGGCGAAGACGTGCTGGAACTCCAGGGACACGGCGGGCCGATCGTGCTGCAACAATTGCTCAAGCGCTGCATCGAGCTGGGCGCGCGGCCGGCGCAGCCGGGCGAGTTCACCCAGCGGGCCTATCTCAACGACAAGCTCGATCTGGCGCAGGCTGAAAGCGTGGCGGATCTGATCAGCGCGGCGACGGCCGAGGCGGCGCGCGGCGCCATGCTTTCCCTGCGCGGCGTCTTTTCACAAAAGGTCGACGCGTTGGCGCAGCACCTGGTCGAACTGCGGGCGCTGGTCGAGGCGACGCTGGATTTTCCCGATGAGGAAATCGAGTTCCTCAAGCAGATCGACGGAGAGGGCAGGCTTGCCTCGATCCGTGCCGGACTCGATCAACTCATGTCCGCCTCGCACCAGGGCAGCCTGCTGCGGGAGGGTATCCGGGTGGTTCTGGCCGGCCAGCCCAATGTCGGCAAATCGAGCCTGCTTAACCGGCTCGCCGGCGAGGATCTGGCCATCGTCACCGAGGTGCCCGGAACGACACGGGATGCGATACGCCAGAGCATCAACGTGGACGGGGTCCCCGCCCATATCATCGATACGGCAGGACTGCGGGACTCCAGCGACCCCGTCGAGCGCATCGGTATCGAGCGAACCTGGGAGGCGATCGAAAGGGCGGACCTGATTCTCCTGCTGATCGACGCCACCCTGGGTGAGCGCGAAGCGGACCAGGATATCGTGCGCCGGTTGCCCTCATCCCTGCCTTGCATCAAGGTGATGAACAAGGTCGACTTGCTGGCGGGACAGGCCGGCCGGGCACGCAAGGGTAGTCGGCATGAAATCTGGCTGTCCGCCAAAACGGGGGACGGCATCGAGCTGCTGAGAGCATCGCTACTGGAAGCGGTGGGCTGGCAGGGCCATGCCGAGGGCTTGTTCATGGCGCGGGAACGGCATGTGCAAGCCCTGGAAGGGACCCGCAGCTGCCTGGAAAGGGCGGCCCGGCAGGGGCGGCACTTGGAACTGTTCGCCGAGGAGCTGAGGCTGGCCCAGGAGTCCCTGGGAGCCATTACCGGAGAATTTACCCCGGACGATCTGCTTGGGGAGATATTCAGCCGGTTTTGTATCGGCAAGTGACCCCCGAGGTGTTTCACGTGAAACATCCGGCGCAGGATTTGATTATGCTGCGACGCAGCAAGCCGCGTTTCACGTGAAACATCCCCTCAAGCACGTTCTGCCATCTGGAAAATTGCTGTATCATTCCGTCCTCGTTGGCCGGGCTCGAATACTATAATGCAACCAATTGATAAATATGATGTTATTGTGGTTGGTGGCGGTCACGCCGGGACCGAAGCCGCGCTGGCGACCGCGCGCATGGGTTGTGAAACCCTGCTGTTGACCCATAGCATAGAAACGCTGGGCCAGATGTCGTGCAATCCCTCGATCGGCGGCATCGGCAAGGGCCATCTGGTGCGGGAAATCGATGCGCTGGGCGGCGCAATGGCAGCCGCGACCGACGAGGCGGGCATCCAGTTCCGGATACTCAACTCACGCAAGGGGCCGGCGGTGCGCGCGACGCGCGCGCAAGCAGATCGCGTGCTCTACCGGCAAGCCATCCGCAGCCGCCTGGAAAACCAGCCACGGCTGCGCGTCTTTCAGCAGGCGGTCGACGATCTGCTGCTCGACGGCGATCGCGTCGCCGGCGTCGTCACGCAGATCGGCCTCAAGTTTTCCGCGCGCACGGTGGTGCTCACGACCGGCACTTTTCTCGCCGGCTTGATCCACGTCGGCCTGAAAAACTACCAGGCGGGCCGCGCGGGCGATCCGCCGGCATTGACGCTCGCCCAGCGCCTGCGCGAGCTGAAGCTGCCCGTGGGGCGGCTGAAAACCGGCACCCCGCCGCGCATCGACGGGCGCAGCATCGATTTCTCCGTGATGACCGGGCAGCCGGGCGACGAGCCCGCGCCGGTCTTTTCCTTTCTCGGACGCCGCGAGCAGCATCCGCGACAGGTGCCGTGCTGGATCACGCACACCAATGCGAACACGCACGAGATCATCCGCGCCGCGCTCGATCGATCGCCGTTGTATACCGGCGTCATCGAAGGCGTCGGGCCGCGTTACTGCCCGTCGATCGAGGACAAGATCACGCGCTTCGCCGGGAAGAGCTCGCACCAGATTTTCCTGGAGCCGGAAGGACTCACGGTCTCCGAGTTCTACCCCAACGGCATTTCGACCAGCCTGCCGTACGACGCGCAACTGGCGCTGGTACGCTCGATCCGCGGCCTCGAGCAGGCGCACATCACGCGGCCCGGTTACGCCATCGAGTACGACTACTTCGATCCGCGCGGACTGAAACGTTCGCTGGAGACGAAAGCCATCGGCGGTCTTTTTTTCGCCGGGCAGATCAACGGCACCACCGGTTACGAAGAGGCGGCCGCGCAGGGATTGCTTGCCGGCATCAACGCGGCGCGCGGCGCGCGGGCGCTTGAACCGTGGTGCCCGCTGCGCAACGAAGCCTACCTGGGCGTGCTGGTGGACGATCTCGTCACGCGCGGCGTGTCCGAGCCGTATCGCATGTTTACGAGCCGCGCGGAATATCGCCTGTCCCTGCGCGAGGACAATGCCGACCTGCGCCTGACCGAGGCCGGTTACCGCCTGGGCGTGGTCAGCGCCGCGCGCTGGGAAGCGTACTCGCGCAAGCGTGAAGCGATCGCGCGCGAGCAGGAGCGGTTGAAGAGCATCTGGATCAATCCGCGGGTGGTGGCGCCGGAAATACTCGCTCCCCTCTTCGGCCAGCCGCTCGAACGCGAGCACTCGCTGACCGACCTGCTGCGCCGTCCCGACGTGAGTTATGCGCAGTTGATGACGCTGCCCGGCGCCGGGCCCGGCCTGGACGACCCGCAGGCCGCCGAGCAGGTCGAAATCCAGGCCAAGTATCAGGGCTACATCGAGCGCCAGCGCGAGGAGATCGCGCGCGCCGGGCACTACGAGAGCCTGCGGATGCCCGAGGCGATGGACTACCGGGAGGTGCGTGGACTGTCGGTCGAGGCGCAGCAAAAACTTAATCAGCACCGCCCCGAAACGCTGGGGCAGGCCGCACGCGTCTCCGGCATCACGCCGGCCGCGATTTCAGTCTTGCTGGTGCACTTGAAACGCAAGTTAGCGAGCACTCACTCTGATGCTCATTCTGGTAAGCCGGCGCGCCCGGGGGCCACGCGGCGCTCGACGGTGAAAACGGCGTGAATCATGAGTCTGGCGGCGCAGCTGGCCGAGGGCGTCGCCCGGTTGCATCTCGAACTGCCACAGCAGGCCCAGCCGCGGCTGCTGGAATACCTGGCGCTGCTGCAAAAATGGAACCGGACCTACAACCTGACCGCGGTGCGCGAAGCGTCCCGGATGGTGAGCCATCACCTGCTCGATTGCCTGGCGATCGTGCCGCACGTGACGGCGGGCAGCGCGCTCGACGTAGGCAGCGGCGCCGGGCTTCCCGGCATCCCGATCGCGCTCGCCAGGCCGCATGTCCAGGTGACGCTGCTCGAATCGAGCCACAAGAAAGCCGCGTTCCTGCAGCAGGCGAGAGCGGAATTGAAACTCGACAACGTGACGGTGGCCTGCGAGCGGGCGGAAGCCTGGCAGCCGGGGCGGGTATTTGAGATGGTGATTTCCCGCGCCTTCTCGGAGCTGGCGGAATTCGCCGCGGCGGCGGGACGACATGTCGCGCCGGGCGGGTTGCTGGCGGCAATGAAGGGCGTTTATCCCGACGAGGAGATCGTGCGGTTGCCGCAAGACTGGCGCCTGCGCGCCGCAATCCCGCTGACGGTGCCTGGCCTTGACGCGCAACGTCACCTGCTGTTGCTGGAGCGGAGCTAGGCATGCCGAAAATCCTCGCCATCACCAATCAGAAGGGCGGCGTCGGCAAGACCACCACCGGGGTCAATCTCGCCGCCAGCCTGGCCGCGGCCAACCGCCGTGTGCTGCTGGTCGACCTGGATCCGCAGGGCAATGCCACGATGGGCAGCGGCGTGGACAAGCGCACGCTCGGCGCCACGGTCTACCACGTGCTGCTCGGGGCCCGCACCATCGGCGAGGTCCGGGTCCGCTCGGAAAACGGCCAGTACGACCTCGTGCCCGCCAACCGCGAACTGGCGGGCGCCGAAATCGAGCTGGTGGAGGTGGCGCATCGCGAGACGCGGCTGAAGGAAGCGCTGGCCGTGGTCGGCAGCGACTATGATTTCATCCTGATCGATTGCCCGCCGGCGCTGAACTTGCTCACGGTCAACGGGTTGACCGCCGCGCAGGCGGTCATGATCCCGATGCAGTGCGAGTACTACGCGCTCGAGGGGCTCTCCGATCTCGTGCAGACCATCAAGAAAGTGCGCGCGCACCTCAACCCGGCGCTGGAAATCGAGGGGCTGTTGCGCACCATGTTCGACCCGCGCAACATGCTTGCGCAGCAGGTCTCGGCGCAGCTGCTCGAGCATTTCGGCGACAAGGTCTACCGCACCGTTATCCCGCGTAACGTGAGGCTGGCGGAAGCGCCCAGCCACGGCGTGCCCGCGCTCAAGTTCGACCAGGCTTCCAAGGGCGCGCAAGCCTATCTGGCGCTTGCGGGCGAGATGCTGAACCGTACCGGCGGCTGAGGAGCAGACGATGGCCAGGATCAAGGGATTGGGACGGGGGCTCGATGCGCTGCTGGGCGGCGCGGAAGAGCCGGCAGCCGGCACGGAGGCGCTCAGCATGATCGCCATCGACGCGCTGCAGCCCGGGCGTTATCAGCCGCGCACGCGCATGGATCCGGAGCCGCTCGCGGAGCTGGCCGAGTCGATCAGGTCGCAGGGCGTGATGCAGCCGATACTGGCGCGCCCGATCGGCGCCGGCCGCTACGAAATCGTCGCCGGCGAGCGGCGCTGGCGCGCTGCGCGCATGGCGGGGCTCACCTCCGTGCCGGCGCTGGTGCGCGAAGTACCCGACCGGCAGGCGCTTGCCGCCGCGCTGATCGAGAACCTCCAGCGCGAGGATTTGAACCCGATCGAGGAGGCCGTCGGCGTCAAGCGCATGATCGAGGAATTCGGCATGACCCACGTGGATGCGGCGCAGGTGCTCGGCCGGTCGCGCACGGCCATTACCAATGCGCTGCGTCTGCTGGAACTCGCGCCGCCGGTGCAGGAACTGGTGCGCGAGGGCAGGCTCGACATGGGGCACGCGCGCGCGCTGCTGGTGCTGCCGGCGCTGAAGCAGATCGAGCTCGCGCGCGAGGCGGTGGCGAAGCAGCTCTCGGTGCGGCAGGTCGAGCAACTGGTTGCGGGCCTGGGCAAGCGCGCGCCGGCGCGCGCGCGCGCCAAAACCGACCGCGACGTGGCGCGGCTCGAGGAAGAGTGGAGCCAGCGCCTCGGCACCGCGGTCAACATCCAGACCGGGTCGAAGGCGGGCAGCGGCAAGCTGGTGATCCAGTACGCCTCCCTGGACCAGCTCGATGCGTTTCTGCGCAGGCTGGGCCAGGCCTGATCCGGTCTGATTGTTGCGGCACAGCAAATTGACCCTTATCCTGCCACAAGGCTATACTTGCGGGGCTTTTCAGGGCGCGAGGAAACTCAACACCATGCTTCGCGACCTGGTCAAGCCGATGCGCGCTGTTTTACGGTGGCAGTTGCTGGCCACCGCCGTTCTGATGCTCGTTGCCGGGTTCTGGGCTGGCGCCGATGGCGCCCTCTCCGCGGTTCTTGGCGGTTTGATCAGCATCTTTTCCGGACTGGCGGCCGCGGTCGTGGCCTCGTTGGGTAAGGCAGACTCCGCAGGGGGGGTTCTGTTGAGCGCGCTGGGCGCCGAAGCCGTCAAGATCGGCCTCATCGTCATCCTCCTGTGGCTGGTGCTGGCGACGTACAGGGACGTCGTCGTGATCGCGTTTCTGGGCACGTTCGCGGCCACGGTGCTGATTTTCGCAATGGCTTTTTTTGTCCGCGAAGTTTGAGAGTAACGATACGCCTCGATCATGGCTGCCGGCAAAGATTTCAACGCCACGGACTATATCCAGCATCACCTGACCTTCCTGACCAAACCGGCGGGCGAAGGCGGGTTCTGGGTGCTGAACGTCGATACGCTGATCACGTCGATTCTGGTCGGCCTGCTGGCGATAGGCGCGATCTGGTGGGTGGTGCGCGGCGCCACCGCCGGCGTGCCAAACAAACGCCAGGCATTCGTCGAGATACTGTTTGAATTCATCGACGAGCAGGTCAAGAGCATCTTTCATCACGGCGACCGCAACCGATTCGTGGCGCCGGCAGCGTTGACGGTGTTCGTCTGGGTGCTGGTGATGAACGCCATGGACTTCCTGCCGATCGACATCCTCGTCGCGCCACTCGAATGGGCGGGCCTGCATGCCTGGCGCCCAGTGCCCACCGCCGACGTGAATACCACCTTTGCCCTGGCACTCTCGGTCTGGTTGCTGATGATCTGGTTCTCGATCGCCGCCAAGGGACTCGGCGGCTGGATCCACGAATTGTTCTGCGCCCCCTTCGGCACCAACCCGCTGCTGTGGCCCGCCAATCTGCTGTTCAATCTTATCGAGTACGTATCCAAGCCCCTGTCGCATGCGCTGCGACTGTTCGGCAACATGTACGCCGGCGAGATCATCTTTCTGCTGCTGTGGTTGCTGGCGGCGACGGGTATCTTCGGCACGATCGTCGCCACCGTCCTTGGCTTGGGCTGGGCGATCTTTCACATTCTCATCGTCGTACTGCAGGCCTACATTTTCATGATGCTCACCGTCGTGTACATCGCGATGGCACACGATCACCACTAAACCGCACCACGTTTCTCGCTCAGGAAAGGAAAAACAATGGAAAAACTACAACTGCTGGCCATGATCCAGGCCTATACGGGTATCGGCATCGGTCTCATGATTGGTCTCGGGGCGCTCGGCGCCTGTGTCGGCGTGGGCATCATGTGCAGCCGCTTCCTGGAAGCCGCCGCGCGCCAGCCGGAACTGACCAACGCGCTGCAGGTCAAGGTGTTCTTGCTGCTGGGCCTGATCGACGCCTCGTTCATCATCGGCGTCGGCCTGGCGATGATGTTCGCGTTCGCCAACCCCCTGCTCGCGGTAATCCAGTAATCGTTTCCCCGCAGGGGAGCAGGGAGCCGTCATGAGTTTCAACCTCACGCTGATCGCGCAGGCCGCCACGTTTGCGCTGTTCATCTGGTTCACGGTCAAGCTCGTCTGGCCGTTCATGCTGCGCGCGATCGAGCAGCGGCAGAAGACGATCGCCGACGGGCTCGCCGCCGCGGAGCAAGGCAGGAAATCGCTCGAGCAGTCATCGAAGCAGGCCGGCGATGAAATCGCCGCCGCGCGCGGCCGCGCAGCCGATATCGTCGCGCAGGCGGAGAAGCGCGCCTCGCAGGTGATCGAGGAGGCCAAGATCGCCGCCAAGGCGGAAGGCGATCGTGAAAAAGCCGCCGCCAAGGCCGACATCCAGCAGGAAGCGCAGCGCGCGCGCGAGCAGTTGCGCGAGCAGGTGGCCGCGCTGGCGGTCGCCGGCGCGGAGAAGATTCTGCGCCGCGAGGTGGATGCCAAGGCACACGCCGACCTGCTCGACGGGATCAAGAAGCAGCTTTGACAATGAGTCTTGAACTGACATCGCGGGGGGTGCGGGGGGCCGCCTAAGGCCCCCTGCTCAGAGAATGGCTGAACCCAGCACCATCGCGCGCCCGTACGCGGAAGCCGCCTTCAAACTGGCGGATGCCCAGGACAAGCTCGCCGACTGGTCGGCGGCGCTCGCCAATCTCGCCGCCGTGGCGGCGGATGAGCGCGTGCGCGCGGCGGTCGGCGACCCGAATCTTTCCGATGCCAAGGCCGCCGGGCTGGTGATCTCGATACTGGCCGGGAAGCTCTCGGGCGATGCGGAGAATTTCGTGCGCGTGCTGGCGGAGAACGGCCGGCTCGACGTGGTGACGGAGATCCGCACGCACTTCGAAGCGCTGAAGAACGAGCGCGAAAGCACGGTCGAGGCCGAGATCCACACCGCCTTCGAGATGGACCAGGCCCAGCTTGCCGACCTGGTGGCAAGGCTCGAGAAGAAAACCGGTCGCAAGGTCAAAACCCGCGTCAGCGTCGACAAGGCGCTGATCGGCGGCGTCAAGATCGTGATCGGCGACAAGGTAATCGACGGCTCCGCGCGCGCGCAACTGGCCGCGCTGGAAAACGCATTGAAAGCTTAAGGAGTATCCATGCAACTCAATCCTTCCGAGATTTCGGAACTCATCAAGAGCCGGATCCAGAACCTCGACGCCGGCGCGCAGATGCGCACGCAGGGCACCGTGGTGTCGGTAACCGACGGCATCTGCCGCATCCACGGCCTGTCCGACGTGATGCAGGGCGAGATGCTCGAGTTCCCGAAGAACACCTTCGGCCTCGCGCTGAACCTCGAGCGCGACTCGGTCGGCGCGGTGATCCTGGGCGAATACGAGCACATCACCGAAGGCGACACGGTCAAGTGCACGGGCAGGATTCTCTCGGTGCCGATCGGCCCCGAGTTGCTCGGCCGCGTGGTGAACTCGCTTGGCCAGCCGATCGACGGCAAGGGCCCGATCAACGCCAAGCTGACCGACGTGATCGAGAAAGTCGCGCCGGGCGTGATCGCGCGCCAGTCGGTGTCGCAGCCGGTGCAGACGGGATTGAAGGCGATCGACGCCATGGTGCCGGTCGGTCGCGGCCAGCGCGAGCTGATCATCGGCGATCGCCAGACCGGCAAGACCGCGGTGGCGGTGGACACCATCATCAACCAGAAGGGCAAGGATCTCTTCTGCGTTTACGTCGCCATCGGCCAGAAGGCCTCGACCATCGCCAACGTGGTGAGGAAGCTCGAAGAGCACGGCGCCATGGCCTACACCATCGTCGTGGCGGCGTCGGCCTCCGAATCCGCCGCCATGCAATACATCGCGCCGTACTCCGGCTGCACCATGGGCGAGTACTTCCGCGACCGCGGCCAGGACGCGCTCATCATCTACGACGATTTGACCAAACAGGCCTGGGCCTACCGCCAGGTGTCGCTGTTGCTGCGTCGCCCGCCGGGCCGCGAAGCCTATCCGGGCGACG
>CAZOQY010000042.1:0-10027 GCA_964581835.1 uncultured Streptomycetaceae bacterium
GCGCGACGTTGAAGCCGTTTTCCGGCAGGAGCTGGTCGAGGTTGTAGCCGGAGACGCGGCGCTTGATTTTCGGAAAGCGCGCGCGGATGAGATCGCCGTAGCGGCCGGCGAGCTGCTGCAGCCCCGCGTAGATCTCGCCGCGCCGGCCGCCGGCGCGGATGATGTTCTCCAGTTCGTCGGGCGCGGTCGGGCCGACGCGCATGCGCAGGCCGTCGTAGGTCAGGATTTCCAGCGCTTCGATATTTTCGACGGTCTTGCCGGCCATGACCGAATGCGCGCCGCAGGAATTGTTGCCGATCATGCCGCCCAGCGTGCAGCGGCTGTGCGTGGCGGGATCGGGCCCGAAGGTGAGGCCGTGCGCTTCGGCGGCATCGCGCAACGCGTCGCACACCGCGCCGGGCTCGACTTCCGCGGTCATCGCTTCCGGGTCGATCGCCAGCACGCGGTTGACATGTTTCGAAGCGTCGATCACCACCGCGACGTTGACGCACTGGCCGCATTGCGAGGTGCCGCCGCCGCGCGCGAGGATCGGCGCGCCGTGCTCGCGGCAGATTGCGACGACCGCGACGACGTCTTCCGCCGTACGCGGCACCACCACGCCGATCGGCACCTGGCGGTAGTTGGACGCGTCGGCGGAATAGACGGCGCGCGTGCCGCGATCGAAGCGGACTTCGCCCTCGATGCGCGCGCGCAGCGCGCGCTCGAGCGCTTCGGCATCGGGCTGACGGGGTTGAGACGCGGCTGACGGACTCATGGCGCGCGGCGGGAGCGGGCGGTCATGCGAAGCCCGGAGTGTAGCGTTTTTTGCGGCAAACAAGCGCCGCGAAAAACGCAACTGTAGTAGCAGAAATTTGAGAGGTGTCGAATGAGGCGCCGGGGTGTTTACCGGCTCGAAGTCTGGCCAACGCCAACCTCGCGACGGATGAAGCGCGATTTGCGGACTGAGGATGGTTCGCACGTTTGTGCTACGGAACCTTGACCCGGCCCGGCAACCTCGGCTGGGGTCATGGCTGCAGCCTAACCGACTGGTGTAAAATATTATATTGTTTATATTCAAATAGTTGACTTAATTAATGAAAGCGCTTGCAGCGCTTTCATCGGGGCGTATAATGGCCGCTCCGGCCGCAGGCAGGGGAGCGCGCCGCCCATCCAGAGGAGAGCCCCATGAACACCATGACGGAAGCGAAGAACCTCGCGACTCCACCCAAGGCCGCTGCCGGCAAGGTCCGCATGACGCCGTCCGAGGCGTTCGTCGAGACGCTGGTCGCACACAAGGTGAAGGACGTGTTCGGCATCGTCGGCTCGGCCTACATGGACGCGCTCGATCTCTTTCCCGGCGCCGGCATCCGGTTGTTCAGCGTGGCGCACGAGCAGAACGCCGCGCACATGGCCGACGGCTACGGCCGCGTCACCAACCGGCCGACCGTGTGCATCGCGCAGAACGGCCCCGGCATCACCAACTTCGTTACCGCGGTGGCGGCGGCGTACTGGGCGCACACGCCGATGGTGGTGGTCACGCCCGAGTCGGGCAGCCTGACGGCGGGGCACGGCGGCTTCCAGGAAACGGAGCAGATGCCGATCTTCTCCAAGATCACCAAGTGGCAGGTGCACGTCAACTCGCCGCTGCGCATGGCGGAACTGATGCACCGTGCGTTCACCGTCGCGCTGCACGAGCGCGGACCGGTCCAGGTCAACATCCCGCGCGACTATTTCTACGGCGAGGGCGACTACGAAATCCTGCCGCCGCTCGTCATCGAGCGCGCCGCGGGCGGCACCAATTCCCTCGACAAGGCCGCGAAGATGCTGGCCGAGGCGAAATTCCCGGTGATCGTGTCGGGCGGCGGCATCGTGATGGCGGACGGCGTCGAGGAAGTGAAGGCGCTCGCCGAGCATCTCACCGCGCCGGTGGTGAACAGTTACCTGCACAACGACTCCTTCCCGTCCAACCATCCGCTCGCCTGCGGGCCGCTCGGCTACCAGGGCTCGAAGTCGGCGATGCGCACCATCGCGCGTGCCGACGTGGTGCTCGCGCTGGGCACCCGCCTGGGACCGTTCGGCACGCTGCCGCAGCACGGCATCGACTACTGGCCGAAGGACGCGAAGATCATCCAGATCGACGCCGATCACCGCACGCTCGGCCTGGTCAAGAAAGTCTCGCTCGCGATCCAGGGCGACGCCCGCCTCGCCGCGCAGGAGCTTCTCAAGCGCCTCAAGGCCCGCGGCGCGCGCAAGCCCGACCGCGCGCGCCTGGTGGAACTGCAGCGCGACAAGGAAGCCTGGATCGCCGAGCTCGCCAACTGGCATTCGCCCAACAAGAAAGGGCAGATCGGCCCGCGCCGCGCCCTCGCGCAGCTCGCGAAAGCGCTGCCGCGCAACGCCATGGTGTCCACCGATATCGGCAACGTGTGCTCGGTGGCCAACAGCTACCTGCGCTTCGAGCAGCCGCTGTCGTTCCTCGCGGCGATGAGCTGGGGCAACTGCGGCTATGCGTATCCGACGGCGCTCGGCGCCAAGGTCGCGCGTCCCGACCGCCCGGCGATCGCCTACGTTGGCGACGGCGCCTGGGGCATGAGCCTCGCCGAGGTGATGACGGCGGTGAAGGAGAAGATTCCCGCGGTCGCGGTGGTGTTCAACAACGGCCAGTGGGGCGCCGAGAAGAAGAACCAGATCGACTATTTCGAGAACCGCTTCGTCGGCACCAATCTCGCCAACCCGGACTTCTCGGAAGTCGCGCGCGTGATGGGCGCGGAAGGCTACCGCGTCGAGCACGAGGACGAGGTCTCCGACGCGCTCAAGGCGGCGCTGAAGTCCGGCAAGCCCTCGGTAGTCGAAGTCATGTTGACGCAGGAACTGGGCGAGCCGTTCCGCCGCGACGCCTTCCGCAAGCCGCGCCGGCTGCTGCCCAAGTACCGGCGCTTCAACGCCAAAGAGTACCGTTGATAGCGGCCTGATCGGAAAAGGAAAAAAGCCGGCCTCGCGCCGGCTTTTTTGGGCAATGAGTTGGTCAGTAAGCGCTAACTGGGAAGCGTAATGAGCGTGGAGAGGAGTTCGGCCAGGACCGCCAAGCTCTCCGACGTGGCCCAGCTCGCGCGGGTTTCCACCGCCACCGTTTCGCGCGCGCTGACCTGCCCCGGCAAGGTCAAGCCGGCGACCGCGGCGCGCATCCGCCAGGCAGTGCAGGCGCTGGGCTACGTCGCGCACGGCGCGGCGCGTGCGCTGGCGTCCAGGCGCACGCACACCATCGGCGCGGTGATTCCGACGCTCGACAACGCGATCTTCGCCAACACCGCCCACGCGCTGCAAAAGGCGCTGGACGACGCCGGCTACACGCTGCTGCTGGCGAGCCACGAATTCGACGCCGAGACCGAGGCGCGTGTTACGCGCGCGCTGGTCGAGCGCGGCGTCGACGGGCTGGTGCTGCTCGGCGCGACGCACCCGCCAGGCGTGCTGCGCATGCTCGACACGCAGCAGATTCCCTACGTGCTGACCTGGGCGCTCGACGCGGCCGGGCGGCATCCCTGCGTCGGCTTCGACAACCGCGCCGCGGCGATCCGCGTTGCGAACCACCTGCTCGACCTGGGGCACCGCGAATTTGCGATGATCTCGGGCGTCACCATCGGCAACGAGCGCGCGTCGGAACGGCTGGAGGGCGTGCGCCAGGCGCTGTCCGCCCGTGGCATTGCGCTCGCGCCCGGCCGCGTCATCGAGAAGCCGTACACGCTGTCGGCGGGGCGCGAGGGCCTGCGCGAAGTGCTGCGCGGGACACCGCGGCCGACGGCGGTGGTCTGCGGCAACGACGTGCTCGCCATCGGCGCGCTGGCCGAATGCCAGGCGCAGGGCATCGCCGTGCCGCGCGAGGTGTCTCTCACCGGATTCGACGATCTCGAAGTCGCCGCCGTAGTGACACCGGCGCTGACCACCGTGCACTTTCCGACGGCGGAGCTCGGCAGCACCGCCGCGCAGCACCTCCTCGCGCGGCTCGCCGACAAGCCCTTCGAGATGCGCACCGAGCTGCAGGTGGAGCTGGTGGTGAGGGCGAGCACGGCGCCGCCCGCTACACGCTAGCCAGCAACTGCCCCAGCATCTGCTCCGCCTGCGCGCGGTAGCCGCCGCCGAAAAGATTGAGGTGGTTCAGCACGTGGTATAGGTTGTAGAGGTGCTTGCGCGTGCCGTAGCCCGCGTCGAGGGGGTATTCCGCGCGGTAGGCGTCGTAGAACGAGGGCGGGAAGCCGCCGAACAGTTCCGTCATGGCGAGATCCGCCTCGCGGTCGCCGTAATAGACGGCGGGGTCGTAGATCACCGGCTCTCCGCCGGCCGTCATTGCGGCATTGCCTGACCACAGATCGCCGTGCAGCAGTGAAGGAGAGGGGGTGTAGCCCGCGAAGAAGACGGGCAACTTTTCCATCAGCCGCTCGCCGTCCCTGATCAATCGCCCGCTGCGGCCGTTCGAGGTGGCGAGATGCAGCTGAAAGCCCAATCGCCGCTCGCGCCAGAACCCGATCCAGTCGTGCGTCCGGGCGTTGCCCTGCGGTGTCGTGCCAATGGTGTTGTCGCGGTGCCAGCCGTAGCATGGCGCGGTGACGCGGTGCAGGCGCGCAAGACCGGCGCCCAGCGCGCGTATTGCCGTGCCGCCAGCCGGTTGCAAGTCGAGGTGTTCCAGCACGATCCAGCAAGCGGCCGGGCTGGCGCCGTGGCAGACGGGCCCCGGCACGCGGACCGTCTTCGTGCCGGCAATCTCCCTCAGACCGTCCATCTCCGCGGCGAACATCTCCGCGCGTTCCGGCCGGTTGAGTTTTACGAAGAAGGCGCGCCCGCCGCCACGGATGACGTGGCACTCGTTGATGCCGCCGCCTGCTTTTTCGCGGGATGAGAGAGAGAAGGGCGCGCCGGTCGCTTCGCGAATCGCGAGTTCGATGTCCTGCCAGGGGCTCATGGACTAAAACCCCGAACGAAACCGCAGATGAGCGCGGATGACCGCGCAAGAAATCTTGTTCTTTGTTTCACCGAGAGCGCTGTGCTCTCCGTGAATATTTGATCTTCTTGGCGTCTTGGCGGTTCAAATTTTCAGGCGATCGATTTCCGCG
This sequence comes from uncultured Streptomycetaceae bacterium, assembly GCA_964581835.1. Classification (GTDB taxonomy): domain Bacteria; phylum Pseudomonadota; class Gammaproteobacteria; order Burkholderiales; family SG8-41; genus SG8-41. The sequence goes on from CAZOQY010000042.1 coordinate 5,085, forward strand.
CCTTGGCGATGGCCGCTTTCACCCGCACCGGCGCGGTGCCGCCAAGATGGGTGCGGCTCTTCAGCGAGCCGTCGAGCGTCAGCACCGCGAGCGCGTCCTTGGCGATCTCGGGCGAGAATCGCTGCAGCTCGGAGACCTTGAGGTCGGAGAGCTCGCAGCCGCGCGACTCGGCGAAGCGCACGGCCTGGGCGACGGCCTCGTGCGCCTCGCGAAACGGCACGCCCTTCTTCACCAGGTACTCGGCGAGGTCGGTGGCGGTGGCGTGGCCCTGGCGCGCGGCGGTTTCCATTGCCTCGCGGTTGACCTGGATGCCGGGCAGCATTTCCGCGAACACGGCGAGGCTCATGAGCAGCGTGTCCACCGTGTCGAACAGCGGCTCCTTGTCTTCCTGGTTGTCGCGGTTGTAGGCGAGCGGCTGCCCTTTCATGATCGTCAGCAACGCCACCAGGTGGCCGTTGACGCGCCCGGTCTTGCCGCGGATCAGCTCGGCGACGTCGGGGTTCTTCTTCTGAGGCATGATCGAGGAGCCGGTGCAGAAGCGGTCGGCGAGCGTGACGAAGCCGAAGCGCGGGTTCATCCACATGACGATCTCCTCGCAGAAGCGCGAGAGATGCATCATCGTGAGCGCGGCGCAGCCGCAGAACTCGATCGCGAAATCGCGGTCGGACACGGCGTCGATCGAGTTCTCGCACACGCCGTCGAAGCCCAGTTCCTTCGCCACCATCTGGCGCTCGATCGGAAACGAGCTGCCGGCCAGCGCCGCCGCGCCGAGCGGCAGCCGGTTCACGCGCTTGCGGCAGTCGGCGAGCCGCTGCGCGTCGCGCGACAGCATCTCGAAGTACGCGAGCAGGTGATGGCCGTAGGACACCGGCTGCGCCACCTGCATGTGCGTGTAGCCCGGCATCACGGTCTCGGCGTGCGCGTCCGCGAGGTCGAGCAGCGCGCGCTGCACCGACTTGATGGTGGCGGCCGCCTGGTCGATCGCGGCGCGCAGGTAGAGGCGCACGTCGGTCGCCACCTGGTCGTTGCGCGAGCGCGCGGTGTGCAGCCGCTTGCCGGGCTCGCCCACGAGCTCGGTCAGGCGCCGCTCGATGTTGAAGTGGACGTCCTCGTGCTGTTCCGACCAGGGGAAGCGGCCCTCGCGGATCTCCGCGCGGATCTGCGCGAGGCCGCGCTCGATCGCCGCGAGGTCGTTGCTGCGGATGATGTCCACCGCCTGCAGCATGCGCGCGTGGGCGATCGAGCCTTCGATGTCGAACTCGGCGAGCCGCCGGTCGAACGAAACCGACGCGGTGAAGCGCTGCACGAGCTCGGTCGCCGGTTCGCCGAAGCGTCCCGACCACGGTTTGCTCTTGTCGCCCGGCTTGTCGTCCGCTGCCATATGCCTGTTAAAATCAATTAGTTATGGCAAGTATAAATCAAAACGCCTACGCCGGCGGCCTGCCGAACTTCCGCAATCTCGGCGTGTTGCTGCGCATCGGCGTGATCGTCAACCTGTTCGCGTTCGCGGCGGCGCTGGTGAAGAGCCACGACATCGGTACGCTGTGGCAGCAGGTGATCCGCATTTCGGCGCTGGTCGAGCCGCTGCTGATCCTCTCGCTACTCGCGCTCGCCGCGCTCTCCAACGTGCTGCGACGCCTGCCGTACTGGCTCGGCGCGGCCGCGGTGCTCGCGCTGGAGCTCGCGTTGACGACCGGCCTCTACAGCGCCGGCCAGACCCTGCTCGGGCCGGAGCCCGCGTCGCTGGAACGCTACTGGTTGCTGGTGGCCCTGGCCACGGGCGCGCTGCTCGCATACCTCGACCTGCGCGGGCGGGCGCTGTCGCCGTCGCTGACCGAGGCGCGGCTGCAGGCGCTGCAGTCCCGCATCCGCCCCCATTTCCTGTTCAACAGCATCAACGCGGTGCTGTCGCTGATCCGCCAGGAGCCCCGGCGCGCGGAAGCCGCGCTCGAGGACATGGCCGGTCTCTTTCGCATGCTGATGAACGACAACCGGGAACTCGTGCCGCTCGCGCGCGAGGTGGAACTGTGCCGGCAGTACCTGGGCCTCGAGCAACTGCGGCTCGGAGAGCGGCTCAAGGTCGACTGGCGCACCGGGGACATGCCGGGCGACGCCCTGGTGCCGCCCCTCGTGCTGCAGCCGCTGGTCGAGAACGCGATCTATCATGGCGTCGAGCCGCGAATCGAGCCGAGCGTGGTGAGCATCGACATCCACGCCGCCGGCGCGCAGGTGCACGCGGTGCTGCGCAACCCCTATCCGCAAAAAACCGGGCATCATGCCGGCAACCGCATGGCGCTCGCCAACATCCGCGAGCGGCTGCAGCTGCATTTCGACGCCGAGGCCACCCTGGAGGTGAACGCGGCCGACGGGATCTATCAGGTGCATATCGTCATGCCCTACATCAAGGCCCGAAAATCAGTGACGGGTGACGAGTGACGAGCGACGTAACCAAACCGTTGCGGGTGGTGATCGTGGACGACGAGGGGCCGGCGCGGCAGCGGCTGCGCGACCTGCTCGGCGAATGCGGCGGGGAACCCGCGCTCGTCGTGGCCGGCGAGGCGGCGAACGGGCTCGAAGCGATCGAGCTGCTCGCGCGGGAAGCGGCGGACGTGGTGCTGCTCGATATTCGCATGCCGGAAATGGACGGCATCGAGGTGGCGCTGCACCTGCAGCGGCTCGAACGGCCGCCGGCGGTGGTGTTCGCGACCGCCTACGACGACTACGCGATCCGGGCGTTCGAGGTGCACGCCGTGGACTACCTGTTGAAGCCGATCCGCCTCGAGCGCCTGAAGGAAGCGCTGGCGCGCGCCGCGCCGTCGCGCCCCGAAGCACTGCGCGAGCTGGCGACCGCGTCGCGCACGCATTTCTCGGCCCAGGAGCGCGGCCGCATCCACCTGATCCCGGTGGCCGACGTCCTGTACCTCAAGGCCGAGCTCAAGTACGTCTCGGTGCGCACCGCGGCCCGCGAGTACCTCATCGAGGAATCGCTCACCCGGCTCGAGGAGGAGTTCGGCAGCCGTTTCGTGCGCGTGCACCGCAATTGCCTGGTGGCGCGCGCGGCGGTGCGGGGGTTCGAGCGCGCCGAGGACGACGGCGAGGCGCACTGGCTGGTGGTGCTCGAAGGCGTGGACGAGCGCATTGCCGTCAGCCGGCGGCAGCAGCACGTGGTGCGGGAGTTTTCCCGCTAGCAGTGAACGAGTGAACAGGTGAACGAGTGAACGGGTGGAAAAGCTTTCTGGCACGGGACAACGTGGAAAAGAACGGTCGCGAAGGGACTCACGCGTTCACCCGTTCACCCGTTCACCCTGAGACGGCGCCCTACGGGTTTTTGGTGATCATCATGTCGGTCGGGCTTGCATTGCCCGTGTGGGCCGAGCCGTACCGCTATGACGACATCCGCCTTGGCGCATCGCTCACGCGGCTCGAGCGCGACCTCGACCTGCGCGACATCCACGTGGCGGTCGCCATGCAGAAAGCGCGGCAGGCGGAGAAACCCGATCTCGGCCGGCGCGGCTACGGCTGCGTGCGCCGCGACGACCCGTACGCCGACCTCGCCTGCGTGTCGCACGACGAGCGGGTCGGCGGCGCCGAGACGCGGGAGATCCGGCTGCATTTCCTCGACGGCATCCTGCAGCAGTTCTCCCTGTCCGCGGAAATCCGGCATTACGACGCGGTGATGCAGGCCTTGCGCGAGCGGCACGGCGCGCCCCGGCAGGAGGAGGCCGCTGTCGGCGGCGGCCCGGCCTTCGCCTGGCGCAACCCGGATTCGCGCATCATCGCCTACGGCGGCAAGGACCTGGTGTTCGTGTCGTTCGAGCTGGCGAGCTACGGCGAGGCGGTGAAGCGCCGCGAGAGCGGCGTGCGGTCACAGGAGTGCCGCTGACGATCTTGATAAAGCGTGACGCGATGAGCGTGACGCGGTGAGGCGTGACATGATAAGGCGTGGCTCCTGACTGAACCCTGAATTCGCATGACGACTCCCGGCCCGACCCGAAATGTACCGAAGCGCATCGTGATTGCGTCGCGCGAGAGCGCGCTGGCGTTGTGGCAGGCGCGTCATGTCCAGTCGCAGCTCGCGGCGCTGTACCCCGGCGCCGCCGTGGAGATCCTCGGCCTCACCACCGAGGGCGACCGCCGGCTGGATGTTTCGCTCAACAAGATCGGCGGCAAAGGGTTGTTCGTGAAGGAGCTGGAAGACGCGCTTGCCGGCGGCCGCGCCGACATCGCCGTGCACTCGGTGAAGGACGTGCCGATGCTGCTGCCGCCCGGTTTCGTCCTCGCCGCGATCGGCTCGCGCGCGGATCCGCGCGATGCGTTCGTATCCGGCCGCTACGCCGATCTCGCGTCGTTGCCGGCCGGCGCCCGCATCGGCACTTCCAGCCTGCGCCGCGAGTGCCAGTTGCGCGCGCGCCACCCGCGCCTTGCGATCGAGCCGCTGCGCGGCAACGTCCAGACCCGGCTGAAAAAGCTGGACGACGGCCATTACGACGCCGTGATACTGGCCGCCGCCGGCCTGAAACGGCTGGGGCTCGAGGACCGCATCACGCGGCTCATTCCGCCCTCGGAGAGCCTGCCGGCGCCGGGGCAGGGCGCGCTCGGCATCGAGTGCCTGGCGGAACGGGCCGACCTGATCGAATGGCTCGCGCCGCTCGCCGACCCCGCCACGACGCGCTGCGTCGAGGCGGAGCGGGCGTTTTCGCGCGCGCTGTCGGGAAGCTGCAACGTGCCGCTCGGCGCCTACGCGGAGTCCGAGGGCGACCGCATCCGCTTGCGCGGATTCGTCGGCGCCCCCGACGGCTCGCGCATGGTGGGCGGCGAGCAGGCCGGGCCCGCGGGCGACGCGGAGGCCATCGGCACGGCGCTGGCGGCGCGGCTGAAGGCGCAGGGCGCCGGCGAAATACTTGCCAAGCTGCAGGACAACAACCTCTAACCGCAGAGGACGC